>VGVU01000022.1 GCA_016873905.1 Betaproteobacteria bacterium
GGCGGCCTTCGATCAGGGCGGCGGCGTGTTCGACCTGCAGGTGACGGAGCGGGATGGCGACAAACTCGGTCGCCGGGCGCTCTTCCTGTCGTTCTTTGTGCAGGACGCGAAGCGCGCCGCCGTGTGGCTCTGTCGTCAGGCGTTTGCTGGCCAGGATGAGGTTTAGCGCTTCTTGCCAGGGCAGATCACGGACCTTGAGGGTGATGGTGCCGGTGATGTCTTCGTCAATGATGAGATTTTGCCCGGAGAGATCGGCGAGTAGGCGCAGGGCCTGGCGCACCTCGACGCCGTCCAGGTTCAGGTCAATGCGGCCGCCGGTGGGCAGGGCGGCAGAGGTCGGGACGGCCGATGTGGGCGCAGAAAGCGCCGCACCGGAGAGGGCGAGAAGGGTCATGGCGGTGAGCCAGAACGACGGTGCGCGTAGGGTCATGGCGGGCCTCCGATCAGAAGGGACAGGCGGTCGGTGTCTTGTTGAACTTCAATGCCGTTCGGGTGGATGGCGAGCACCAGAGCGCTACGGTCACCGAGCCGCATCCCGGGCCGAACGGGGTGGATCTTTCCGGAGGGCGTGCGCACCAGTGCATAGTGGTCGTGCTCGGCGCGGCCGACGGCCATGATCCGGTAGTCGGACAAGGGGTGTTCCTCCAGCACGGTTCGGGGCTTGCGAACCACTTTGGGGACGGCCTGAAACAGCGCAGCGGTGGCTGCGTTTACAGGCAAAGGGCGCGCCTCGGCTGCGCGCAGGCAGACCTGAAGAGCGAGCGTTGTCGCCCCGTTCGCGTCGGGCGTCAGCGTAAAACGCTCGACGGACTGTGGACTGCGCAACAGGTCTTGCAGCAGGCCCTGGACCGCGCTGGGCGCGCCGTGCATTTTTAACCGGAGCGGCTGGCAATCGCGTTCCGGAGCGGCGGCAAGCGGGGTGTAGTCGAGCAGTTGGACAGAGCGGGCCTGCGCGAGGCCCTGGAGGAACGGCCAGGGGTCGCTTGTCTGTTGGGGCTGGGTGGCAAGGGGCTTGTTTGTGGGGAGGGCCTGGAGCGCATGGATGAGAGCCTGCGCCTCGCGAAGGCGCTCATCCAGTCCGCGCAGTTCGAGCGTGCGGGCGCGCAGCGTGGTTTCAAGCGTGTGGATGCGCTCGTGGGCGGGCAAGATCCAAAGAGTCAGGAGGATTGTCCCCAGGCAGAACAGCCAGGCGGCCAGAACGCCGTGATGCATCCTGGCCTGGGTTTGGCCGTGGTGCAGCAGAAGGCGAGACGCCGTTTGCGCGAGGCGCGCGGAAAGGGGCGTGAAAGAGTCGCTCATGCGGCCGTCACTCATGGCGTTGTCGTGCAGGAGGTTGGGAGTTGGAGCGTAAAGCGCAGTGGGCCGTGGGGGTCGCGGTGACTCTCGGCCAGATGGGGGCAGGGCAGCCGCTTGAGCAGATGGGTCAGGGCCACCGGGGTTTGGGCCAGACCTTCAAGCCGCATCCCTTGGGTGTCGTAGCTCAGACTGTGGTAGCGGATCTCCCGGGGCCGCTTGCGGGCCAGTTGGTCCAGTTGTCTGGCCAAGGCCTGTTGTTGGCGTAGCGTGGTCTCACGCGCCGCACGGTCCGCGTGCTGAGCGGCCTGTCGGGCGGCCAGTTGCTGGCGGAGTTTGGCAAGGTCCGGCAGTTGGGCCTTACGGGTCTTGATGGCCTCTTCCAGCCGATGGTGTTGGGCGCTGAGGGTCTGTTCGCGGTTTGCCTGAGTATGGGCAAACAGGGCGGCGCTGGTGATGGCTAACAGGCTGGCGGCTGCCAGCCCCATGAACCGGCGCTGGCCTTGCTGCAACCAGCGTGCATTGCGCCAAGGGATCAGGTTGAACGGGACGGGCTCGTGGCCGGCGGAATCGGTTTCCGGGGTGATGGCGGTGCAGCGCAACCCGGCGGCACGCACGGCCTCCATGTGGCCGGTGATCAAGGTGCGCGGGGCCAGGCAGAGCGAGATCTCATTCGCGGCAAGGCGTCGCCAGTCAAAGGCAATCGGGGTGGTGTGGCCGAGTTCGGCGGCGATTTGTGTGGCCATCTGGGCGGCCAGCGCGTGGGCCTCGGGCTCGTCCAGGTCAGCCGGGAAACTGCGGTTGGCAAACCGGCATTGCGCGGCGGGGATGACCAGAGTGAGTGTGGCGATGGGGCCCGGCAGGTTGGCGAGGGTGGAACCCAGCGCCGTGGTCAGCGACGCGGGCGTGATGGGTGTGGGCGCGATGGGCGTGGGCGTATCGGTGATGGCGAACGAGGCGAGATACTCGGCGATAGGCGCTTCGTTTGCGCAGTGGATGTCGGGGCCGTGGCGTGGAGCGTAGACAAGCATTCGGACCCCTGATGCGCTAAGATGCGCAACGGCATGCAACGAAGATCGTTGGGGTCGTTTTATTCGAATGGGCCGTAGGCTCAGTTTCATGAGTCGCCGTCCGAATGGGCGGGAGTGGCGTTCAACCGGGCGGGTGCAGAAGAGGTTTTGTGATGCAAAAGTGGCGTTTTATGCGCGTGGTTTGGGTTGGGATTCTGGCGGCTCTGGCCGTGACCGGGCTGTCGGCGGCGGTGCTGTATCCGAACCTGCCCGATGTGGCGACTCTGAGGGATTACAGCCCCAAGTTGCCGCTGCGTATCTACACCGAGGACGGGGCCTTGATCGGCGAGTTCGGCGAGGAGAAGCGCTCGGTCGTGGCACTGAAAAACACGCCGCTGATCTTGCGCCGGGCGATTCTGGCTGCGGAGGACGAGCGTTTCTACGAACACGGTGGTGTGGACTCCCTGGGCGTCTTGCGCGCGGCTGTTTCGAATGTGCTCTCCGGCGGGGCCAAGGAGGGCGCGTCCACGATTACCATGCAGGTGGCGCGCAACTTCTTCTTGTCGTCCGAGAAAAGCTTTAAGCGAAAGATAAATGAAGCCTTGCTAGCCGTCAAAATCGAGAGCACCCTGAGCAAGGATGAGATTCTGGAGTTGTATATCAACCAGATCTACCTTGGGCAGCGGGCCTATGGTTTTGAGGCGGCGGCGCGCGTCTATTTTGGCAAGCCGCTGGATC
Organism: Betaproteobacteria bacterium; assembly: GCA_016873905.1. GTDB lineage: Bacteria > Pseudomonadota > Gammaproteobacteria > Burkholderiales > Thiobacillaceae > QYQG01. The sequence goes on from VGVU01000022.1 coordinate 3,042, forward strand.
AGATTGATCTGGCTGAGGCGGCCATGCTGGCCGGTCTGCCCAAGGCGCCTTCGGCCTACAACCCGGTGGTCAATTTCCCGCGCGCCAAGATCCGCCAGCAGTATGTGCTGAAACGGATGCGTGACATCAAATTCATTACCGAGGCTGAATTTGATCAGGCGCAACGGCGCAAGCTGGTGATTCGTTATACCCCGCAGACCTTTGATGCGGCGGCGGATCACTTGGCCGAACTGGTGCGGCAATACATGTTCCAGAAGTACGGCGAACAGATCTACAAGACCGGGATGCGCGTCTATACGACCTTGCGCATTGCGGATCAAAAAGCGGCGGTCGATGCCGTGCGCGCCGGGGTCGTGGAGTACACGCGCCGCCACGGCTACCCGGGCGCGGAGGCGCAACTGACCTTGCCGGCCAATGCGCAGGATCGTGAAGCGGCCATCGCGGATGCGCTGGCGGCGCGGGGTGAGGTGAATGGACTGTTACCGGCGGTGGTGATGCGCGTCGATGCCAAGCGGATTCGAGTCCGTCTGCGCGGTGGCGACGAGGTGGATCTCAGCCCGGCGGAGAGCGAATTTGCTCAGGCGGCCCTGAGCCCCAAGGCGAGCGCCGCGCGCCGTTTGCGGCCGGGTTCGGTGGTGCGGGTGGCGCGTCTGGGGCCCAATCAACCGTGGTTGCTGACGACCTTGCCGCAGGTGGAGGCGGCGCTGGTTTCGCTGTCGCCGGAGAGCGGCGCGATTCGCGCCTTTGTGGGCGGCTTTGATTTTGCCCGCAGTCAGTACAACCATGTCACCCAGGCCTTGCGGCAGCCGGGCTCGACCTTCAAGCCTTTCATCTACTCGGCGGCCCTGGAGCGCGGCATTACGCCGGCGACGATCTTTGAGGACGCGCCCCTGCGCATCAACCCGGCCTTGACGGGTGGGGTGGAATGGAATCCCCAGAACTATGAGCGTGAAACCGAAGGGCCGATGACGGTGCGGCGGGCCTTGTCCAAGTCCAAAAACCTGATCTCTATTCGGGTGCTGGATGCGACGGGGCTGGAGTTTGCACAGCAGCATGCCCTGCGTTTTGGTTTCCCTGCCGAGCGGGTGCCGGCCCTTTATACCCTGGCGCTGGGGGCCAACGAGGCGACGCCGCTGGAGATGGCGGTGGGCTATGCGGTGTTTGCCAACGGCGGTATGCGGGTCAAACCGCATTACTTGTTGCGGATCACGGACAAGGAGGGCAAGGTCTTGGAGGACTTTACGACCCCGGAGGTCGAGCCGGTACTGGACCCGCGTAATGCCTTTGTGATGACGACCCTGTTGCAGGATGTGGTGCGTCGGGGTACGGCGGTCAAGGCGATGGAGCTGGGGCGGCTGGACCTGGCAGGTAAGACCGGTACGACTGATGACACGCGCGATACCTGGTTTGCGGGCTTTGGGCCGTCTCGGGTGGCGGTGTCCTGGCTGGGTTTTGACCAGCCTCGCCCGACTGGCGAGACGGGCGGCGGCGCGGCCTTGCCGATCTGGATTCGGTATATGGGGGTTGCGTTACACAATGTGCCCGATGTCGGCTACGCGGTACCGGAGGGGGTCAGTGTCCAGTCGGTGAGCCCCGTCACCGGGCGGCCGGATCCGCAAGGGGTACCCGAGTTCTTCCTGAATGAATTCCCGCCCGGAAGATCCTTGCCCGCGCGGCGTTGAAAGGAAAGGATTGGCATGGCCAGAGAGGCGGTACGCCACGCCCAGATGCGGGTACGCATCGCTCAGGCGGCAGCGCGTTTGATCGCGGAGGACGGGGTGGCCGATTTTGGCCAGGCCAAGCGCAAGGCGGCGCGGCAACTGGGTGCGCCGGATTCGCATAGTCTGCCCAGTAATGAGGAGGTGGAGATGGCGCTGGACGAGCATCATCGCCTCTTTGTTCGGGATCCGGTCAGTCCGCTGCGTGCCCTGCGCGAACAGGCCCTGGAGATCATGCGGGCCTTGGTGGATTTTCATCCGCGTTTGGTGGGGGGCGTGGCGACGGGTCGGGCGGCGGGGTTGGCGCGTGGTTTGGAGCCCGGCCGCACCAATATTGAGATTGACCTCTACATCGACTCGTCCAAGGCCTTCGAGCAGTTTCTGGTCAATCAGGACATTGAGTTTCGTAGCCTTGAACAGGGTGGGCGCACCTTGTACCAACTCTATTCAGATCCGGCCGATGTCTGGATCCGCATCCTGCCGGAGAATGCCCTGCACGCTGATAGTCCCGGTCGCGAGGACCCTCTGCGGCGCCTGTCGATAACGCAGCTGGAACTGTTATTGCGTGGGGAGGTTGGCCCCGGTCAGGATTCGGCCAGCCAGCGCGCCGCATCGCGCGCGTAATAGGTCAGGATGGCGTTGGCGCCGGCGCGTTTGAATGCCAGCAGCGCCTCCATGACGCAGGCCTGTTCGTTGATCCAGCCGTTCTGGCCAGCGGCCTTCAGCATGGCGTACTCGCCACTCACCTGATAGACGAAGGTCGGGGCCTTGAAGGCCTCTTTTACGCGGCGCACGATGTCCAGATAGGGCATGCCCGGTTTGACCATCACCATGTCGGCGCCTTCCTGCAGATCCAGGCCCACCTCCCACAGCGACTCGTCCGAGTTGGCCGGGTCCATCTGGTAGGTGTACTTGTTGCCGGCGCCGAGGTTGGCGGCGGAGCCCACCGCATCGCGGAAGGGGCCGTAATAGCTCGAGGCGTACTTGGCCGAATAGGCGAGGATGCGGGTGTGGATGTGACCGGCGGCGTCGAGCGCCTCGCGCACGGCACGGATGCGGCCATCCATCATGTCGGACGGCGCGACGATGTCGGCCCCGGCGGCCGCGTGGGTCTCGGCCTGGCGGGTCAGCACGGCGATGGTCTCGTCGTTGAGCACATAGCCGGACGCATCAATCAGGCCGTCCTGACCGTGGCGGGTATAGGGGTCCAGCGCCACATCGGTGATGATGCCCAATTCCGGGAAGCGTTGTTTCAGTGCTGCGACCACACGCGGCACCAGGCCGTCGGGGTTGTACGCCTCGCTGGCGGTATCGTTCTTGAGCGCGGCGTCGATGACCGGAAACAAGGCCAGCGCCGGGATGCCGAGCTGTAGGCATTCCTCGGCCAGGGGCAGCAGACGATCCAGTGACAGTCGTTCAACGCCGGGCATTGAACTGACCTGCTCAACGCGGTCGTGGCCATCGAGGATGAACACCGGCAGGATCAGATCGCTCGCTGTTACGGCGTTTTCGCGCATCAGTCGGCGCGAAAAATCGTCACGGCGCATGCGCCGCATGCGTTTGCGGGGAAAGGCGGAAAGGGCAGTGGTGAAGTCGGTCATGGCGTGGCCTGCAAATCAGGAGCGGACGGTCGAATGGTAGCCGAATCTGTGCCTGGCGCGAGCATTTGCGGCTCCTTGGCTGGCTTGACCATGTCCAGCCAGAGTCGAATGACCGTTTCGGCCTCTTCCAGGCCAATGCGGTGCGTGCTGGAGAAGATCTGCACTTGGGCCGTAAAGCCGGCATCGTTGAGTTCCGTCTGTACGCTGCGCAACACCTGCATGGCCTGACTGCGTGAGATCTTGTCGGCCTTGGAGAGCAGGATATGAATCGGCTTGCCCGTGGGCCGGAACCAGTCCAGCAAGTGGCGATCCAGATCGGTCAGGGGGTGGCGAATGTCCATGATGAGGACAAGCCCCACCAGTTGCCGGCGATCAGCCAGATAACCGCCGATGAGTTGCTGCCAGGCGCGTTGCTGGGTGAATGGGGCCTTGGCAAAGCCATAGCCCGGCAGATCGACCAGGAAACGGCCAACCTGGGTTTCAAAAAAATTCAGGTGTTGGGTACGGCCCGGGGTCTTGCTGGCGAAGGCGAGCCGTTTCTGATTGGCAATGATATTGATTGCGCTGGATTTCCCCGCGTTGGAGCGACCGGCAAAGGCGACCTCGCGCTGACTGCCGTCCGGCAGGTCACGGATGTGGGCGATAGTGGAGAAGAAACGGGCATTGAGCATGGCAAGGCGGATCCGGTGCTTGGCAATAGGACGGCTTGCCGATAGAATCGGCGGGATTTTACAAAAAAAGAGGAAGAATTGCGATGAAACTGCTAACAACCTTTATTCTGGCCGCGCTGCCGGTGTCCGTTGCGCTGGCTAGCCCGGCTGCTGCGCCGGCTGCCGCCAAGGGCGATGCAGCCAAGGCACAGGCTATTGTGAACAATGTGTGTGGCGCGTGCCACGGTGCGGACGGCAATAGCACGGCGTCCAACTATCCGAGTCTGGCCGGCCAGACGCCGGAATATATCAACAAGCAGCTGCACGATTTCAAGTCTGGTGCCCGCAAGAACGCCATCATGGCGCCGAATGTGACCAAACTGAGCGCGGCCGACATGCTCAACCTGGCCGCTTATTTTGCGGCGCAGAAGCCCAAGTCTCGACTGGCCAAGGATGCGACCCTGGTGGCTGAGGGCAAGCGGATCTATATGGGCGGTAATGCCGCCAGTGGCGTGCCGGCGTGTGCTTCCTGTCACGGCCCGTCGGGTGAAGGTATCCCGGTGCAGTTTCCGCGGTTGGCGGGTCAGCAGGCCAAGTATGTGCAGTCTCAGCTCCTGGGTTTCCGTAGCGGGGATCGCAGCAATGACGGCGGCAAGATGATGCAGGTTATCGCCCGCAAGATGACCGATCAGGAGATGCGCGCTGTTGCCGAATACCTCTCCGGACTGCGCTGATCAGCGGGTCGTCTCAGCGCTTCGAAAAAACGGCACTGCGGTGCCGTTTTTTTATTTGGGTCAATAGTAGAAAATCCTGTTTGATATATTGCTCGGGAGGGGCTATAAATCACACCCGGAGCACGAGTTGGCTGCTATTCGGTGGCCCGTTTTCTAAATGTAACAAGGAGAAATCTATGGATCGTAGACAAGTTCTGAAGGGCGCTGGTTCAGCGGGTGCGGTCAGCGTTGCTATCGCCGCCGGTTTGCTGAAGCCGACGGATGTTTTTGCTGTGGATGTCAAGGTCTTCTCGACTTCGGACACTGGAGCGGTTATGGCGGCTGTGGGCGGTAGCGGTGCAGAAGCTAACGCAGGCGTGGTGGTCGGGGCCCCGGATATTGCTGAAAACGGCGCTGTCGTCCCAGTGGATGTGACATCCAATGTCGCTGGCACCACCTCCATCGCTATTGTGGCTGAGAAGAATACCTTGCCCCTGATCGCTGAATTCAACTTCAGCAACGGTGCTGTGGCCTATGTGGCTACCCGCATCAAGATGGGCACGACCTCCAATGTTGTCGCCGTGGCCAAGGCTGGCGGCAAGGCCTACAGGGGCCACAAGGAAGTCAAGGTCACCATCGGCGGCTGCGGCGGCTAATCCAGACGATAACGAGAAAAGGACACTATTATGGCAATGAAACTGCGTGCATCGATGTCTGGCGATACGGCTGATATCAAGTGTTTGATGAACCACCCGATGGAAACGGGTATGCGTAAGGATGCCTCCTCCGGTAAGGTGGTTCCTGCGCATTACATTAGCAATGTCACCTGCACTGTCGGCGGCAAGACGGTGGTGGACGCCCAATGGGGCGGTGGCATTTCCAAGAACCCGTATCTGGCCCTCAAGGTCAAGGGTGCCAAGTCCGGTGACAGCGTGACCGTGAGCTGGGTTGACAACATGGGTGAGAAGGAAAGCGTTAGCGCGAAGATCGCCTAAGGCATTCAGGGGTCGTGTTCCGGTAACGGGGCTCGACCCTTTTGGTTTGTTTCGGCTTATTTCCGCTTGTTTCGGTTTACCCGGTCAGGGCATTGATGCGTGTCTTGACCGGGTCGCCCGAAAAATCGGTTCTCTGTGCGGCGCGTGCCGGTAACCGTGTTGCGCGCCGGGCATTTGCTGACAGGAGAGACATGCGCAATAAGATGGCCTTGATCGGGTTGCTGTGTGTGTTGGTCAGTAGTGTGACCCGCGGCGTGGTGCATGCGGGATCTCCGCATCCGGTCAATATTCGCCCGGATCTGGCCAAGCTGGTGGTTCAGCATGAGGGGCGCCCTGTGGTCGTGGAGCGCAATGCCGATCCGGAGAACATGATCGACCCGGATTTCATGATGACCTCGCGGGCCTGCCCACCCTACTGCATCCAGCCGATGCAGTTGGCGCCCGGGGTCGAGACCGTCGGTGAACTGGAAGTGACGGGCTATCTGCAGTGGGTGGGAAAGGATCCTTCGGTGCTGGTCGTGGACTCGCGCGACGGGGACTGGATACAGCGGAGCGGTTTGATCCCCGGTGCGGTCAATATCCCCTGGCAGCGTTTGCATCCGGAGCACAGCGACCCGGAAAAGATTGCCGATGTCCTGCAGTTTCAGTTTGGTGCCGTGCGTCAATCCGGGTTGTGGAACTTTGAGAATGCCAAGACCCTGGTGATGTATTGCAATGGCCTTTGGTGCGGACAGTCGCCGACCAATATCAAGCAATTACTGGCGTTGGGTTACCCAGCCCACAAGATCAAGTGGTATCGTGGCGGTATGCAGTCCTGGAAATCCTTGGGCCTGACCACGGTGTTTCCTGAGAAGAAGTGAAATCAATAGATACATACGAGAAACCGAGTCATCGCCTTACAACTAGGAGTCACACAATGAAACACATTGCCTCTTCCCTTTTCGTCACCTTGTCCGTGCTGAGCGCCTCCGCCTTGGCCAACCCCTACCTGGCCCCGGCCGCGCCGATGATCCCTGGTGTGGTTGCTGCGCCGGCTTACAGCCAGACGCCGCGCTATGCGGGCCCGTTCCAGTTGCCCATCGGCCTGAACCAGAAGGGCACCAAGCCCTATGAGATGTCCGGTATCGTGACCCGCGAAGAGAAGGCCAAATTGATGGGCCAGATGGTTCCCATGATGTCCGGCGCCGGTCGTATGGATGCCAAGGACATGATGATTCTGATGAGCACCAAATATAAAGCGGCGGCTGGCCTGAGCTTTGATGATGTGGTGCAGTCCATGGAGCTGCGCGCCAACAAACTCAACATGAAGCGCGTCGGTCACAACCCGATGTGGAAGGACTTTGAGGCCGTTCTGGGCGACAAGGAGCGGCCGCGTATTGAGGTGTTCCACTACTGTGATATCGCCGCTGGTCGTGAGGTGCTGAAGTTTGCCCCTGAGTCCATTGTCTACCTGCCTTGCCGCGTCGCGGTCATGGAAGACGACAAGAAGCAGATCTGGGTGCTGACCCTGGATTGGGATACCGCCTGGCTGAGCGCCATCAGTGGCCACATGGGCATTCCGGACACGCTGGTCAAGGCCGCAGAGGACATCCGTTTCAAGCTGGATGACATGATGAAGGCCGCCGCCGCGGGCGATCTGTAATCAGAATCCACCAGGCGAGGATCCCGCGGGATTCTCGTCCGGGTCCGGAGATCTGGCGCTGAATGGGCGTTAGATTGCGGCTCCGGCCACCTGTTGCAATGCCTCCTGAACCGGCCGCAAGGCCGGTTCAGTCTTTTCGCGCATCAGCGAGCCGATGGCCGTGCTGCGGGCGAAGATGGGCTCCACCAGATCAGCGTTCACCTGGGCGAGCGCGGTGATGGCGGCGGAGGTGTGTGGAGAGAGGCGTTGCGTGAAGTGCTGGCCGATGGCGTTGAGGGTGCGCGTGATGACCTCTTGCGTGTCCGGTTTGTCGAGAATCTCCAGGGCCGTCCGGGCAAAAACGCGATCGTCATCAGGGCCGCTGGCGCCCGGCAGTCGCATGGAGCGAAGTTCGAGAAATCCGCAGTAGTGACAGCGGCTGCGTTGCCCTCGCCGCCAGAGGGTCTCTTCCTGAAGGGGGCTGAGGGTCTCGCTGTAGAGCAGGGTGAGCACGGTATCCATGATCGCGATGGGATCCTCTTGCAGGAAGGGCAGGTGCTCCACCAGAAAGTCGGCCAGGATCGGGCCCATGCTGCCTTTGGCCACGGCCTGGCGTTGCAGCATGAGGCGGGCATTCTCAATGCTGGGCATGGCCCACCAGGCGCGCCGGGCGATCTCATCGGTCAGCGCGGGTGAATGCGCGACGGCGATGACGGCCTCGGGCTCGCCGGACAAGAGGAGTCGGGCCAGATTGTCGCTTGCCATCGGGCCGCTCCCCATCTGTCCATGCCGGATCCAGCGCGACAGATGGACCGGATAGCCCTTTGGCGAACCGAGGGCCTGGTTGGCCAGGGCCTCACGCAGTTGGCGCAGATAGCGTTCTGGGCGATCGTTGGGGTGCAACGGGATCTGTGCCTCACCATCCTCGGCGAGGGCATGCAGGATGAGCCGTGACTCGTCGATGCGCACGGCCTGCAAGGGGCGCGTGAACAGGATTTCCAGCCGGAACTGATCCTCGCTGGCAAGCTCCATCGCGGTCGTCTCCAGAGGCGAGAGGCGTAACCCGGCGAACGATCAGGCCGCGAGTTTGGCGAAGGCGTGGCGGGCAGCCGTGAAGGTGGCCTCAAGATCGGCGGTCTGGTGCGCCGCCGAGACGAAACCGGCCTCAAAGGCAGAAGGAGCGAGATAGACGCCGTGCAGCAGCATGAGGTGGAAGAAGCGGTTGAAGGCGTCCTTGTCGCAGGCCATGACCTCCGCGTAAGAGGTCGGTACCCGGGCGCTGAAATAGAGGCCGAACATGCCGCCGACGCTCTGGGCCGAGAAGGGGACGCCCGCCTCGTGCGCGAGGGCGGTCAGACCCTCGACGAGTTGGCGGGTGCGGGCGGCGAGGGCATCGTAGAAACCCGGTACAAACGCCTTACGCAGCGTGGCAAGACCCGCTGCCAGGGCGACGGGGTTGCCGGATAAGGTGCCGGCCTGATAGACCGGGCCGAGCGGTGCCAACCGGGCCATGATGTCGGCCCGGCCGCCAAAGGCCCCGACGGGCAGGCCGCCGCCGATGACCTTGCCCAGCGTGGTCAGGTCGGGGGTGATGCCATACAGTCCCTGGGCGCACTGCGGGCCGACGCGGAACCCCGTCATCACCTCGTCGAAGATCAGCACGGCGCCATGGCGCGTACAGTTCTCGCGCAGGGCCTCCAGGAAACCCGGCGCCGGGGCGATCAGGTTCATGTTGCCGGCCACCGCCTCAACGATGATGCAGGCGACCTCGCTGCCGCGCTGCGCGAACAGTTCGTTGACCTGTTCGATGTTGTTGTATTCGAGCACCAGGGTGTGCTTGATGAAATCCTCGGGAACCCCGGCGGAGCTCGGGTTGCCGAAGGTCAGCAGGCCGGAGCCGGCCTTGACCAGCAGGCTGTCGGCGTGACCGTGGTAACAGCCCTCAAACTTGACCAGCAGCGAGCGACCGGTGAAGCCGCGGGCCAGACGGATGGCGCTCATGGTGGCCTCGGTGCCGGAGGAAACCAGGCGCACCTGTTCCAGCGCCGGCAGTTGGCCGGTGAGCAGTTCGGCCATCTCCAGCTCCATCGCAGTCGGGGCGCCGAAGGACAGACCGCGGGCGGCGGTCTCCTGTACCGCGCGCACCACATCCGGCTCGGCGTGGCCCAGGATCAGGGGGCCCCAGGAGCCGACATAGTCGATGTATTCCTTGCCATCGGCATCGGTGACGCGGGCGCCGTGGCCGCGTTCGAAAAAGCGCGGCGTGCCCCCGACCGAGCCAAAGGCGCGAACCGGTGAATTCACTCCGCCGGGGATGAGATGCTGGGATTTTTCAAACAGGGTGTCATTGCGCGAGGTCATGTTGTAGCGTCCGGATGAAACAGGTTAGGAAGACATCAGTTTAATGAAGGCCCGGGCACGATGGCCGGGATCCCCGGCCTCGTACAGGGCGCCGATCACGGCCAGCATCTGGGCGCCGGCGGTGAGCAACGGGGGGGCATTATCCACCGTGATGCCCCCGATCGCACAGATGGGGCGATTCAATTGTTGGCGTGCCGTCCGCAACAGATCGGGATGGGCCTGTTGCGCCAGAGGCTTGGAGTTGGAGGGAAAGAAGCGGCCAAAAGCGACATAGTCGGCACCGGCGGCGATGGCGGCGCGGGCGGTGTCCACGCTCTGGTAACAGGAGGCGCCTAACCAGAGCGGGGCCGGCAGACGGGCGCGGGCCGTCACCAGATCGCCATCGTCGGCGCCCAGATGCACGCCATCGGCACCGACCGCGAGGGCTAGCTCAATGTCGTCGTTGATGATCAGCCTCGCTCCGTAGGCCTGGGTCAGCGCACGCAGGGCGCCGGCCTGCTCGGCACGATGACAGGGCGAGGCGGTTTTGTGCCGGTATTGCAGGATGCGGCAGCCCGCCGCCAGAAGGGCCTCGGTGGTGGTCAGCAGCCGTCGCGTATCGGACCAGTCCGGCGTGATGGCATAGAGCCCCTCAAGGGGCGGAGCCATCAGAGTCCTCATCGTCAGGTTCTGCCGGGGCGGCCTCCCGAGCCTCTGCGCTGGCGTCTTCGCGGGCCCAGAAGAGGCGATCCGGGATGAATTGGCCCATGCCAGGACGGAAGCCATTACGCAGGGTTTCGTAGGTGTATTCCTGAGCGTCCTTCACGGCCGTGGCCATATCAACGCCTTGCGCCAGCAGGGCGGCCACGGCGGAGGCCAGTGTGCAGCCGGAGCCGTGATAGCTGTTCGGCAGACGATCCCAGGCCAAGGCATGCGCCTGGTCCTCAAGGCCGTAGAGGGTGTTGATGACCTGAGGGGTATGTTCATGCGAGCCGGTAATCAGGACGAATTCGCAGCCCATATCGAGCAGGCGCATGGCGCAGGTGTCGAGATCCGGGGGTTCAACATCCTCGTCGTCTTCGACCAGGCGGCGGGCCTCCCCGCTATTCGGCGTGATCAGCGTGGTTTGGGGCAGGAGCAGGTCGCGCATGGCCTCAAGCGTCTCCTCCGTGGCCAGATCATCACCGCGCCCGGAGGCCAGAACCGGATCGAGGATGAGCGGGATGTCGGGATAGTCCGAGACAATCTCGGCGACAGCCGCGACGATCTCGACACTTCCCAGCATCCCCACCTTGAAGGCGGCGACGGGCATGTCTTCAAGAATGGCGCGGGCCTGATCGGTGATCCACTCGGGCTCCAGGACCATGAAATCCTCGACGCCGCGCGTGTCTTGTACGGTGATGGCGGTGACCACCGTGAGGGGATGGCAGCCGAGGCTGGCCTGGGTCAGGATATCGGCCTGCAGCCCCGCGCCGCCCGTGGGGTCCGTGGCGGCAAAGGTGAGGATGATGGGGGGCGTGGCGGTCATGACGGGATTATGCCGTAGATCACGGGGGCCCGCCTCAGGCGCTCCAGTTTACCCATCCGAAGTGGGCGCTCACCAGCACCAGCAGGCCAAAGGCAATGCGGTACCACGCGAACACGACAAAACTGTGTTGCGAGACAAAGCGGATAAAACCGCGCACGGC
>VGVU01000023.1 GCA_016873905.1 Betaproteobacteria bacterium
GCCTTCCCGGCTGCGTTCACCACCTGAAAGGCGTGCAGGGATTCCGGCGACTGCAAGAGCCGCGCATCAACCTCCATGACCACGGGATATTGGTTCTGCTTCTGATACAGCGTGGCAATCTGGCGCTGGCTAAAGGCATTGCCCAGTGCCGTCTCCAGCGCCCGCATACTGACCCCCAGGCGCAAGGCCTGATCACGATCGACCTCCAGGCGCGTCTGCAGGCCCTTGTCCTGCTGATCCGAGATGACATCGGCAAGTTGCGGAATCTGTTGCAAGGCACGGCGGACCTGCGGCTCCCAGGTGCGTAGCAGGCTCACCTCGTCCGCTTGCAGGGTGAACTGGTATTCGGCATCGGTCTGACGCCCGCCGATGCGGACATCCTGCATGGGCACCAAGGTCAGGCGCGCACCTGGCACTGAGGCAAGCTGCTTGCGCAGGCGCGCAATCACCTCGGTCACCGGGGCCGTACGCTCATCCAAGGACCTAAGCGAGATAAACAAACTCCCCGTATTGGCGCGCCCGCCTCCGGCAAAGCCGGTCACACCGCGCACATCAGGATCGGCACGCACGATGTCGATAAAGGTACGCACCTTTTGTTCCATGCCCTGAAAGGAAATACTCTGGTCAGCCCGGATCATGCCCATCACCCGACCCGTGTCCTGAATGGGGAAAAACCCCTTGGGAATCGCCTGATACAACTGCCAGTTCAGCGCTATCACCAAGGCCAGGGCCAGCAGGACCAGCGGACTGTGGCGCAACGCCCAGGCCAGGCTCAGTCGATAGGCGATCCGCACGCGGCGCAACGCCCCCTGCCACCATCGGCCACGAGACCCGCCCGCGGGACCCACACCCCCTTTGGGAATAGGCTGCGTTTTAAGGAGATGCGCACACATCACCGGCGTGGTCAGCAGGGAGACCGCCATCGAGATCAAAATGGCCGCGCTCAGAACGACAGCAAATTCATGCAATAGACGACCAACGATGCCGCCCATCAACAGGACCGGGATAAACACCACCACCAGCGCCAGGCTGATCGCGACCACGGTAAAGCCGACCTGGCGCAGGCCCAGCCGCGCCGCCTGCATCGGGGGGTGGCCCGCCTCGATATGCCGGCTGATCGCCTCAACGACCACGATGGCGTCATCCACCACGAAGCCCGTGGCCACGGTCAGGGCCATGAGGGAAATGTTATCCAGGCTGTAGCCGAAGAGATACATGACCCCGAAGGTGCCCAGCAGGGACACCGGCACCACCACGCTGGGAATGAGCGCAGCGCGCCAGCGGCGCAAGAAGAGGAGAACGACCAGAATCACCAGACCGACCGATATCGCCAGACTGCGCTCTACCTCGCGCAGGGAGGCGCGGATGGTTGGCGTGCGATCCATGACCGCGACCAATTCGATGCCAGGAGCGATCATGCCGCGCAGCCGCGGCAACAGATCCCGAACCCGATCGACCGTTGCAATCAGGTTTGCGCCCTGCTGACGGTAGAGGACCAGGATCACCGCCTGGGCCCCGTTGGCGCTTCCAAACTGACGCACATCCCGCACCGAGTCCGTCACCTCACCCAGATCACCCAGGCGAACCCCCGCCTGATTCTGGTAACGGATCACGACGGGACGCAGGTCCGCGGCGGTCCTGATGTCCGTCACGGCCCCCATCTGCCGGGCAATCTGCCAGTGCTGCTCACCCGCCTCCAGGCTGCCGAGAGGGGCCTGCTGGGCCGTATCTCGCACCGCCTGACGCACCTGCTCAAGCGCAAGGCCCGTTTGCGCCAGGCGCTCCGGGGGAAGCACGATGCGTACCGCGGGCGCCGCCGCCCCGCCAATACGCACCTCTCCGATCCCGTCGATCTGGGCGATGCGCTGCACCAGAATCGTCGAGGCGGCGTCGTAGAGCGTAGCCTGCGGCAGGTGTTTGGAGGTCAGCGCCAGGATCATGGCCGGGGCATCGGTCGGATTACGCTTGCGCCAGCTCGGCAGGCTGGGCATCCCGGCGGGCAACAGGGTGCGCGCGCCCTGAATGGCGGCCTGTACATCGCGCACCGCGCCGTCGATATCGCGGTTCAGATCGAACTGCAGGGTGATCTGGGTGCTGCCCAGAGACGAACTGGAGGTCATCTCCGTCAGACCGGCAATGCGTCCCAGTTGCCGCTCCAGCGGCGCGGCCACGGTCGCCGCCATGGTCTCCGGGCTGGCCCCCGGCAACTGGGCCTCAACCGAGAGGGTCGGAAACTCGACCTGCGGCAGCGGCGCAACGGGCAACTGGAAAAAGGCCACGACACCGGCCAGGGCCACCGCCAGGGTCAACAGGGTGACGGCAACAGGGCGTTCAAGCCAGGTCATGGGCTATCAGGAGCCAGGGGTTCCGCGTTGCCGTGAGCCTTACCTTGCCGCGACCGGAAGCGTTCAAAGGTGAGATAGATCACCGGCGTTGTAAACAGGGTCAGCAACTGGCTTACGAGCAGACCGCCCACCACGGCAATGCCCAGCGGCTGGCGCAATTCCGCCCCCATGCCCTGCCCCAACATCAGTGGCAAGGCCCCGAGCAAGGCCGCCAGCGTGGTCATCAGGATGGGCCGGAAGCGCAACAGGCAGGCCTTTTCGATCGCCGCTCGCGGCGCCAGGCCCTCGCGTTGCGCCGTCAGCGCGTAATCAATCATCAGAATGGCATTCTTCTTGACGATGCCAATCAACAGCAGGATGCCCAGCAGCCCGATCAGGTCCAGACCCCGCCCGCTCAGCCACAGCGCCAGCAAGGCCCCGACCCCCGCCGAGGGCAGCGTCGAAAGGATCGTGACCGGGTGGATCGCGCTCTCGTAGAGCACGCCCAAGACGATGTACATCACCACAATCGCGGCCACGATCAGCCACACGGTGTAACCGAGCGATTTCTGGAAGGCCAGCGCAGCACCCTCGAAGCGCGTCTCGACCTGCTCCAGCCGCCCGCTCTCAGCCTCCAGCTCGGCCTCGGCGCTGCGGATGGCCTCGACGGCCTCACCCAGTGAGGCCCCGGGGGCCAGATTGAAAGACACCGTCGCGGCCGGGAACTGGCCGACATGACGAACCGCCAGCGCGGTCGGCCGCTCGCTGAGTCGGGCCACGCTGGCGAGGGGCACGGGACGACCGCTGGCCGTCACCACCGAGATCGCCAGCAGGGCATCGGGACCGGGCACGGGCCCCCTCCCCGCCTCCAGAATGACGCGATACTGATTGGCCTGGGTAAAGACCGTGGAGATCTGCCGCTGCCCGAAGGCATCGTAGAGCGCCTGGTCGATATCCGCCATGCGGATGCCCAGTCGGGCCGCCGCCTCACGATCAATCTCCAGTCGCGCCTCCAGCCCATCCTCCTGCAGGTCACCAGCGACATCACGCAGGACCTTCATGCTCTGCAGTCGCTCAACCAGTTGCGGGGTCCACTGACTCAGGGCATTGCGATCCGGCGAGATAATCAGGAATCGGTACTGGGTACGCGCCACCTGATCCTCCACCGTCAGGTCCTGAACCGGCTGCAGATAGAGGCGGATGCCGGCCACCTGTTCCGCAGCCGCAGAAAGGCGCGCCATGACCACCGGGGCCGGGTCACGCTCGGCAAGGGGTTTGAGGGTGATAGACAAGCGCCCGTTGTTCAGGGTCGCATTACTCCCATCAACCCCGATATGCGAAGCGACCGCAGCGACGGCCGGATCGCGCAACACGGTCTGCACGAGGGCCTGCTGGCGCACACTCATGGCCGTGAAAGAGACCGTGCCGGGGGCTTGGGTCACGCCCTGTAATAGGCCGCTGTCCTGCACCGGAAAGAATCCTTTCGGGATGAAGACATAAAGGACAACGGTCAGGATCAGGGTTAAGGCAAAGGCCGCCAGGGCCAGCGGTTGGCGCGCCAAGACCCATTGCAGGGCCTGCTCGTAACGGGACACCAGAGCCGTCAGCCAACGCGGTGGCACGACCTCCGTGCGCAACAGGCGCGCCGACAACATGGGGGTCAGGGTCAAAGACACGAAGGCAGAAATCAGAATGGCCACCGCGAGGGTGATGGCAAACTCGTGGAACAAGCGCCCCACGATATCGCCCATGAACAGCAGCGGAATCAGCACCGCAATCAGCGAGAAAGTCAGCGACACGATGGTAAAGCCGATCTGCCGCGCGCCCTGAATGGCCGCGTCCAGAGCCCGCTCCCCGGCCTCGATCCGGCGCGCGATGACCTCGATCATGACGATGGCGTCATCGACCACAAAGCCGGTGGCAATGGTCAGCGCCATCAGGGTCAGATTGTTGAGAGAAAACCCTGCCAGATACATCACCCCGAAGGTCCCGACCAGGGACAAGGGCACGGCGAGGCTGGGAATAAGGGTCGCCGGCAGACTGCGCAGAAAGAGAAAGATCACCATCACCACCAGGGCGACCGCCAGGAGCAGCTCAAACTGCACGGCCGCCACCGAGGCGCGCACCGTCACCGTACGATCAGCGAGCAAGGCCACATTGAGATTTCCCGGCAGGCTGGTCTGCAACTGCGGCAATAGCGTCTTGACCCGATCGGCCACCTCGACCACATTCGCGCCGGGCTGGCGCTGCACCTGCAGGATCACGGCCGCCTGCGTACCGGACCAGGCCGCCAATCGGGTGTTCTCGGCATCGTGTACGACCTCCGCGACGGCCCCCAGTCGCAGCGGACTGCCATTACGCCAGGCCAGGATCAGATTCCGGTAGGCCTCTGCCGACTGCAACTGGTCGTTGACATCCAGCGTGGTGGCCCGTTGCTGCCCGTCAAAGCTCCCTTTGGGCAGATGGACATTGGCATTGGCGATCGCCGTGCGTACCTCGGCAAAGGTCAGCCCTGCGGAGGCCAGGGCCTGCGGATTGACCTGTACCCGCACCGCCGGTCGCCGCCCGCCCGCGATGCTGACCCGCCCCACCCCAGGCACCTGCGCCAGTTTCTGTGCCAGGCGGGTCTCGACCAGATCGTGAATGGCCGGGATGGTTTGGGTGTCCGAGGTCACCGCCAGGGTCAGGATCGGCGCATCGGCCGGGTTGACCTTGCTGTACAGCGGCGGCATGGGCAGATCGTCTGGCAGAAGCTGGGTCGCCGCATTGATGGCGGCCTGCACCTGTTGCTCGGCCACATCGAGCGGCAGGTCGAGATTAAAGCGCAGGGTGATCAACGAGGCGCCGCCCGAACTGGTCGAGGACATCTGCTGCAGGCCGGGCAGTTGGCCAAACTGGCGCTCCAGAGGGGCCGTCACCCCAGCCGTCATCCAGTCCGGACTGGCCCCGGGGTAGAGCGTGGTGACCTCAATCGTCGGGTAATCGACCTCCGGCAGTGCCGACAAGGGCAGCATCCGATAGGCCATCAGCCCACTGAGCAGAATCGCGACCATAATCAGGCTGGTCGCAATCGGACGCAGGATGAACAGACGCGAGAAGGTCATTTCACCGCCTGCTTCCCTTCACCCTTATTCTTGTCTCCCCGGTTGCCATGGGCCTTTCCCTCCGCGCCCGTCGCCGGCGTCACGATGCGGGCGTTTGCCCCGTCCCGGAGGCGGTCGGCCCCATCAATCACCAGGCGATCACCCACCTTGATCGCATCGCTCCCGGCAATGGCGGTCCAGCCCGCCTCGCTCGCATCCGGTGTCACCGGCACGACAGCGACACGCCCGTCTGCCGCGACGCGATAAACAAAGGCCCCGCGCGCGCCACGCTGAATGGCATTGGCCGGCACCTGCAAGACCTGCGGCCGCACCTCCAGCAGCAGGCGCACATTGACGAACTGATTGGCGTACAGGCGCTCATCGCGATTGTCGAACCCCGCCTTCAGGCGAATCGTGCCCGTCGCAACATCAATCTGATTGTCGAGGCTCAGGAGCCGGCCAACGGCCAGGCGTTCGCGCTGCCCCGCATCCCAGGCCTCCACCCGCAGCGGTTGCCGAGCCTGACGGGCACGCAGGGCAGAAAGGTGCCGTTCCGGGATGGCAAAGAGGACATTGGCGGGCCGGGTCTGGGTAATCACGGCGAGGCCCAGTGCATCATTCGCCCGCACCAGATTGCCGACATCCATCTGACGCAGACCGATCTGTCCATCCATGGGTGCCAGAATGTGGGTGTAAGACAGTTGCAGACGCGCGTTTTCGACCTGCGCCCGATCGCTCAGCAGCGCGCCCTGATACTGGCGCACCAAGGCCTCCTGGGTATCGAGTTGTTGCCGGGAAGTGGCATCCTTGGCCCACAGCTCCTTGTAACGCGCCAGATCGCGTTGGGCGTTGTCCAGCAAGGCCTGATCGCGAGCCAATTGGCCTTGAGCCTGATCAAGCTGGATCTTGAACGGCTGCGCATCCAGTTCGGCCAGAAGATCCCCCTTCTTTACCCGCTGCCCTTCGCGGAAGCTGACTTTCTGTAGCACCCCATCAACGCGCGCCCGCACCGTAACCACCCGGTCGGGGATCACGGTTCCAATCGCCTCCAGCCAGACCGAGAGGTCGGCCTGTTGCGCGGGCAGCACCTGTACGGGCTGAGGGCGATTTCCGGATTTGCCAGCCGAATCGCGCGAGGCGCTATGTGAGGCATTATCCCCGGCGGAGGTCGCCTTGCTATCGATCCAGGCCGACAGACCCCCTGCCGCCGCCAGCAGTACGATAACCACCAAGGCGATAAGCCACCTGCGACGGGGCTTCCGGGGTGATTTCAAGGATTGATTTGGCATTGTCACAACCATGTAAGAAACAGCACGGCGCAACAATAACAGGAATCGCCTCGGGGGTCGCCAACCGCCCGGGCGGTGAGCGACGCCCCGATAAAAAATTTACCAGTTGGTCTCGCGTTCGGGCATCGAGGAGATCTTGTGAATGGAGAGATCGGCCCCCTCGAATTCCTGTTCCGGATCAAGGCGGATCCCGAACGATGCCTTGAGCGCGCCGTAAACCAGAGCGCCCCCCGCCAGGGCTATCGCGACACCCAATACGGTACCGAACAGTTGCGCCGCGAAGGTCACACCGCCCACGCCGCCCAGGGCCTGCAGACCAAAGATACCCGCGGCAATGCCGCCCCATGCACCACAGAGGCCATGCAGCGGCCAGACACCCAGCACATCGTCGATCTTCCAGCGGTTCTGGGTGATCGTGAACATCCACACAAACAAGGCCCCCGCAATGGCGCCGGTCGCCAACGCACCCACCGGATGCATGAGATCAGAACCCGCACACACCGCCACCAAACCGGCCAGCGGGCCGTTATGGATAAAGCCGGGGTCATTCTTGCCAACCAGCAAGGCGGCCAGAGTACCGCCCACCATCGCCATCAGCGAGTTGACCGCCACCAGACCGGAGACCGCATCCACCGCCTGCGCCGACATGACATTGAAACCAAACCAACCCACGGTCAGGATCCATGCGCCCAAGGCCAGGAATGGAATGCTGGACGGAGGATGCGCCGCCATCCGGCCATCCTTGTGATAGCGACCACGCCGCGCACCGAGCAAAAGAACCGCCGGCAAGGCAATCCAGCCGCCCACGGCGTGGACCACCACGGAGCCGGCAAAGTCGTGGAACTTGGCGCCCAGATTTACCTCCAGCCAGGATTGAACGCCCAAGTTGCCGTTCCAGACGATGCCCTCAAAGAAGGGATAGATGAAACCGACCAGCAGGAAGGTCGCCGCCAGTTGGGGATGAAACTTGGCCCGTTCGGCAATCCCGCCCGAGACAATGGCGGGGATCGCGGCAGCAAAGGTCAGCAAGAAGAAAAACTTGACCAGGGCAAAGCCGTTTTTCTCCGCCAGGATCTGAGCGCTGGAGAAAAAGTCGATCCCGTAGGCCAGGCTGTAGCCGATAAAGAAATAGGCGATGGTCGAGACAGAAAAGTCCGTCATGATCTTGACCAGCGCGTTGACCTGATTCTTTCGCCGCACCGTGCCCAGCTCCAGAAAGGCAAAACCCGCATGCATCGCGAGGACCATAATGGCCCCCAGAAGGACAAAAAGAACATCTGAACCGGACTTGAGTGCTTCCATGAGGGAGATTCCTGAGGGCCAAAATAGATGCCAAACCAAAGCAATAAGGATGCCAAATGAAAATACCCCACCCGATGCACCACGGTGAGCGGTGCGCCGGATGGGGCAGGATCGCCTCAACACCAGGGCCACTGTCCTAGTGCCTTGATATATCAATGAGAAGCGCTTGGTTTCTGGTGCAGGCGTGGTGACGCAGCGCGCAGCCCAGGCGGTGCAACACGACAAGCCTGTCCTGTCTTTGCACCAATACGGTGCGCCCAATGGCACACCGTGGTGCATCGAGTCAGCCTATTACTTCTGCCCGGCCTCGATACGGTCGAGTTCGGCGTCCATTTCGGCGTCCGTCATCGGCTGATAATCCGATGCCGGAGGGGTAACCGAGCGATTACGCACCAGAACCGCCGCAATGATGACGCCCAGCTCGTAGAGCAGCCAGAGCGGAATAGCGAGCATCAGTTGGGAAATGACATCCGGGGGGGTGAAGATGGCGCCAATCACAAAGGCGCCCACGATGACATACGGCCGCGCCTCGCGAAACTTGTCAATGCTGACCATGCCCATCAGGGCGAGGGCAATAACGACGATGGGGACCTCAAAGGTGACCCCGAAGGCCATAAACATGGTGATCACAAAATCGAGGTACTTGTTGATATCGGTCATCACCGCGACGCCTTGCGGGGCGATCCCGACCACGAAGCCAAACACCACCGGGAAGACCAGGAAATAGGCAAAGGCCATGCCGCAGGCGAAGAGGAACAGGCTCGCCACGGTCAGCGGTACGATCATCTTCTTTTCATGGGCATAGAGGCCCGGCGCAATGAAGGACCAGACCTGGTACAGGATATAGGGCAAGGAGCCCAGGAAGGCCGTCATCATGGCCACCTTGACCGGCACAAAGAACGGCGTGACCACCTCGGTGGCGATCATCTGCCCGCCCTTGGGCAGGCTGTTCAGCATCGGCTGCGCCAGCAGGGAATAGAGATCGTTAGCCCAGGGAAAGAGGCAGACAAACAGCACGATCCAGGCAATGGCGGCGCGCAACAGCCGGTCGCGCAGCTCCAGCATGTGGCTGATAAAGGTTTGTTGGCTATCCATCAGAACAGGGCCGCCTGCCGGGGGGGTTCGGGCGGTGTTTCGGTCGGCAC
Organism: Betaproteobacteria bacterium; assembly: GCA_016873905.1. Lineage (GTDB taxonomy): Bacteria > Pseudomonadota > Gammaproteobacteria > Burkholderiales > Thiobacillaceae > QYQG01. The sequence goes on from VGVU01000023.1 coordinate 9,144, forward strand.
TTCGGTCGGCATTTCGGGCGGTGAGTCGGTCCAGGGCGGATCGGCATCAGGCCACGCCGCCGGCATCGCATCGGCCTCAATCGACTCATTCAGGCTATCGGAAACGGGCAAACGATCAATCTTGGGATGGGCATATTCAATGATGGCATGTGGCCCGGTAGCCGCCAATTCGGCCTCTGCCACGGCATCCGTCTTGGCCATCTGCGCCTCAGCGCTGTCGGTCACGCCGAGGGCAACCGACAAGCGTTCCTCGGGATTCAGGTCACGCTTCAAAGCCACTTCGGTCTCTGCAGCGATGATCTCGTACTTTTGCGCCGAGGCCCTCATCTCTTCCTGAAGCTTCTTCAGCTCCTCGAGTTTCATCTCACGATTGACATCGTCCTTGACCTGCGCGGCATAGCGGTTGAGCTTGCCCAGCCACCCCCCCACCGTACGGGCGACCTTGGGCAGGCGCTCCGGGCCGATCACGACCAGGGCGACAATGCCAATAACAAGAAGTTCAGAAAAACCAATGTCAAACATGTGGTAAGCAACCCGTTGAGAGATAAAAACCGAGGCTAGAGGACAGTCTGTTCTCTGCGTCCCCTTTCCTTACGCCCCGCCCTCTCAGGACTGCTGCCGGCTCTTGACCTCGCCCTCAACGGTCTGGCCCGTGGTCTCAGCCTGACGGGGCAATTCCGTGGGTGCAGCGCCCTTGTTTTTCTCTTCGTTCATGGCGTCCTTGAAATTCTTGACGGCGCCACCGAGATCTCCGCCCATGTTACGCAGCTTCTTGGTGCCAAAGATCAGCAACACAATCAACAACACAATCACCCAATGCCAGAGGCTAAAAGTACCCATGTCTCTCTCCTTAAAAATTACAGTCGATGCGGTCGATAGTCCGCAGTTGTTCCACCAAAAACATGCATATGCAGGTGATAGACCTCTTGTCCACCCCCGGGGCCCGTATTGATCACGGTGCGAAAACCATTATTCAGGCCCTGTTCCTTGGCCAACTTCGGCGCCAATAGCAACATACGCCCCAGCAACGACTCGTGGCGGGCATGCGTCTCATCCAGGCGCGCAATATGCTCCTTGGGGATGATCATGAAATGCACCGGGGCGACAGGGTTGATGTCGTGAAAGGCCAGCAAATCGCCATCCTCATACACCTTTTTGCACGGGATCGCACCGGCTGCAATCTTGCAAAAAATACAGTCGCTCATGCGCCTTCCTTGCGATTCGCTTTTTCCACCAGGCCCGACAGGCCTTCACGCCGGGCGAGCTCGTTCAATACCGCTTCCGGGCGGATGCCCTGCTGTGCCAGCAAAACGAGCGAATGGAACCACAAGTCGGCCGTCTCATAAACCACCTTGTCCGCCACGCCATCCTTGGCCGCCATGATGGTTTCGGCCGCCTCTTCTGCCACCTTCTTCAGGATGGCGTCCAAACCCTTGGCGTACAGCTTGGCCACATAAGAAGTCGCCGGATCCGCGCCACGGCGCGCCTCCAGGGTATCGGCCAAGCGGCTTAAAATATCTTCGTTCATCCGTAAATCGTCTTCGGGTCTTTTAACACCGGGTCCACTGGTTGCCATGCGCCCTCGACCAGGCGTTCAAAAAAACAGCTACGGCGACCGGTGTGACAGGCGATGCCGCCGGTCTGCCGTACCTTGAGCAGGATGACATCCCGGTCACAGTCCGTGCGAATCTCGACGACCTGCTGGGTATGTCCGGATTCCTCACCCTTGTGCCATAGCCGCTGGCGCGAGCGCGAATAGTACACCGCCTCGCCCAATTCGGCGGTTTTTGCCAAGGCCTCACGGTTTATCCACGCGACCATCAGGATGTCGCCGCTATCGGCGTCCTGGGCAATGGCGGGCAAGATGCCACTTTCGGGCCAGCCGATCTGGTCCAGCCAGTCTGTGCTCAGTGCCGTCATAGTCGCACCTCAATGCCGCGATCCTGCATGATTTCCTTGGCCTGGCGCACGGTGTATTCGCCAAAATGAAAAATGGACGCCGCCAACACGGCATCTGCACCGCCCTTTTGCACGCCGTCGGCCAGATGTTGCAGGTTGCCGACGCCACCGCTCGCAATGACCGGAATGTTGACCGCATCGCTCACCGCCCGCGTCAAATTAAGGTCAAAGCCCGATTTGGCGCCGTCGCGATCCATGCTGGTCAACAAAATCTCGCCCGCGCCCAAGGCCTGCATCTTCTGCGCCCATTCCACGGCATCAATGCCCGTTGGTTTGCGCCCGCCGTGGGTAAAAATCTCCCACTTTGGCGCAGCGCCCCACACCGTCTGCTTGGCGTCGATGGCGACCACGATGCACTGGCTGCCGAAACGGTCCGCGGCGTCCTTCACGACTTGCGGATTAAACACCGCCGCCGTATTGATCGACACCTTGTCCGCACCCGCATTCAGCAAGCGCCGGACATCGTCCGGCACGCGCACGCCACCGCCGACCGTGAGCGGGATAAACACCTGCGACGCCACCGCGTCGATGATATGCAGAATGAGGTCGCGATTATCAGAAGTCGCGGTAATGTCGAGAAAGGTCAACTCGTCCGCACCCTGCTCGTCATAACGACGGGCAATCTCCACCGGATCACCGGCATCGCGCAAATTGAGAAACTGCACGCCCTTGACCACACGACCGGCAGTCACATCCATACAGGGGATGATGCGTTTGGCAAGCCCCATGAATCAGGCCATCAATTCGTCAGAAAGCTGCTGACCCGCAGCAAAATCGAGCGTGCCTTCGTAAATGGCGCGGCCCGTGATGGCGCCCTCGATGCCCTCATCGGCAACCGCGCACAGGGCTCGAATATCGTCCAGATTGGTGATCCCGCCGCTGGCGATGACCGGGATATGCAAGGCACGCGCCAGCGCCACGGTCGATTCAATATTGACGCCAGACATCATGCCGTCGCGACCGATGTCGGTGTACACCACCGACTCGACGCCGTAATCCTGGAAACGCTTGGCAAGGTCGATCACCTCGTGATGGGTCACCTTGGACCAGCCATCGACCGCCACCTTGCCCTCCTTGGCGTCAAGGCCAATGATGATATTTCCAGGAAACGCATCGCACGCATCATGCAAAAAGCCGGGATCCTTGACCGCCGCGCTGCCCAGAATGACATAGCGCAGGCCCGTGTCGAGATAGCGTTCGATGGTGTCCAGATCACGAATGCCGCCGCCCAGTTGTACCGGGATATCGGTGCCAACTGCCTTGATAATGCCTTCAATCGCCGCCGCATTCTTCGGTTTACCGGCAAAGGCGCCGTTCAGGTCCACCAGATGCAGGCGGCGTGCGCCCTGCATCAGCCAGTGGCGAGCCATGGCGGCAGGGTCGTCAGAAAATACGGTAGCGCTGTCCATTTCACCTTGGCGCAGGCGCACGCAGTGGCCATCCTTGAGGTCGATCGCGGGAATCAGAATCATGATGTCAGGGAATTTACGATTTGAATTACGGTTGCCAGGTCACAAAGTTTTGCAGCAGGCGCAAACCCGCGGCCGCGCTTTTTTCAGGGTGGAACTGTACGGCGAAGCGGTTGTCGCGGGCAACGGCACAGGTAAAAGGCGTGGGGTAGTCGGTCTCGCCGGCGACAATGCTGCGATCTTCCGGCACAACAAAATAGCTGTGCACAAAATAGAAGCGCTCGCCATCGGGGATGCCGTCCCAGAGCGCATGGGCCGCTGTTTGGCGCACATTGTTCCAACCCATGTGCGGCACCTTGAGACGCTCGCCGGCCCCGTCATGCAATTCCGTACCGAAGTGTTGTACATCGCCCGCAAAGAGCCCCAGGCACGCGGTATTGCCCTCGGCGCTGTGCGCAAACAAGACTTGCAGGCCCATGCAGATGCCCAAAAACGGCTTGGTCTCCGCCGCGGCCTGAATCGCCTCGCGCAGGCCGTGGGCGTCAATCGCGCGCATACAGTCGGGCGCGGCACCCTGCCCCGGAAACACCACCCGCTGCGCCTGGGCGATCACCGCCGGATCCGAGGTCACCGAGACCGTCTGGCCGGCAGCCACATGCTCCAGCGCCTTGGCCACCGAATGCAGGTTGCCCATGCCATAGTCAACGACAGCAATCATCGTTACAGCGCGCCTTTGGTCGAGGGAAGGTTATCGCCCATCCGGACATCCGCCTCCAGCGCCACGCGCAGGGCCCGACCAAAGGCCTTGAAGATCGTCTCGGCCTGGTGGTGCGCGTTATCACCGCGCAGATTGTCGATATGCAAGGTCACCCCGGCATGATTGATGAAACCCTGGAAAAACTCATGGATCAGATCAACATCGAAGTCCCCGATCCGCGCCCGGCTGAACTCGCAATGAAACTCCAGGCCCGGACGACCGGACAGATCAATCACCACGCGCGACAAGGCCTCATCCAGCGGGACATAGGCATGACCGTAACGACGGATACCCTTCTTGTCGCCAATGGCCATGGCGACGGCCTGGCCGATGGTGATGCCAATGTCCTCCACCGTGTGATGCGCGTCGATGTGCAAGTCGCCCTCGGCGGTGACCGTGAGGTCGATCAAGCCATGCCGCGCAATCTGGTCAAGCATGTGATCGAGAAAGGACACGCCGGTATTCAGGCTGGCCTGACCGGTTCCATCCAGATTGAGGATCACCCCGATGCGGGTTTCCAGGGTATTACGGTTGACGGTCGCGGTACGCATGGCAGTATCTTTACAAAAGAGCGGTGATTTTAACCACAGATGGCGGTCAATGCTGCCAATAACGCGGTGCATTCTGCATCCGTCCCCACTGTAATGCGCAGAAAGGGGTCAATGCGCAGCGGGCGTTTAAAGTGGCGCACGATGATGCTGCGGCTGCGCAAGGCCGCGGCCAGGTCAACGCCGGCATAGGCAGGATGACGGGCAAACACGAAGTTGGC
>VGVU01000024.1 GCA_016873905.1 Betaproteobacteria bacterium
AAAGCCCCTCAAAGCGCAACTTGTCTGCCGCATCCGAGGCGTTGGAAATCATCTCGCGCAGAAAGATCTCCTTGTGCGAATACAAGGAGTGGATCATCAGTTGCAGGAGTTGTTTGACTTCGGCCTGGAAGCCGAGGGTTTCTTTGCCGCTCATCGTGTGTTTTCCCTGGAGTTAAAACGAACGCAACCAGAGATGGGGGCCCCTACGACGATTTCAATAGCGACCGGCCAACCCGATGAAAACCCAGCCCGGCTCCCAGCAGAGGGCTTAGGGGAGCGCTGCAACCGCCTTGGCGACTTCACCCCGAAACAGCGACTGGCCATGGCCACATGGCGCTACGCTGGGTTCACCACAACGGTTCAGCGCAGCCCGAGCACATCCTGCATGTCGTAGAGGCCTTCGGTCTTGCCTTGCAGGTAACGCGCAGCACGCAGGGCGCCGTTAGCAAAGGTGAGGCGGCTGGAGGCCTTATGGGTGATTTCGACGCGTTCGCCCATGGCGGCGAACAGCGCGGTGTGGTCGCCGACGACATCGCCGGCGCGCACGGTGGCAAAGCCGATGGTGTTGGCGTTGCGCTCGCCGGTCACGCCCTCGCGGCCGTAAACGGCACAGTCCTTGAGATCACGACCCAAGGCGCTGGCGATGACTTCGCCCATGCGCAGGGCGGTTCCTGACGGCGCATCGACCTTGTGGCGGTGGTGGGCTTCGATAATCTCGATGTCGTAGCCTTCGTTCAACACGCGGCTGGCGACATCCAGCAGCTTGAACACGAGGTTCACGCCGACGCTCATGTTGGGTGCAAAACAGACCGGAATACGCTGGGCAGCGGCGGCAATGGCGGCCTTGCCGGCGGCGTCAAAGCCGGTGGTCCCAATGACGATGGGCACTTCGTGTTCGATACATTTGGGCAGATAGGCGAGCGTCGCTTCGGGACGGGTGAAGTCGATCAGGACGCGGCTCATCTCCAGCGCAGCATCTACATTGTCGCTGACGGAAACGCCCAGCGCCGGGCCGATCAATTCGCCGGCATCACGACCAAGCAGCGGGCTTCCACTGCGATCCAGCGCGGCCACAAGACGCATGTCGGAGGCCGCCGCGACGGCTTCCAGCAGGGCACGACCCATGCGGCCGGAACATCCGGCCAGAGTAACGGGGACCATCATGGTTTCACCTCGACAGCGGGTTTTGCGGCCACAACATTGCCCTCGATGGTTTGCAGAACATCGCCATCAAAGAGGATCGTCACGCGCCGCGACTCAAGCGTCTTGCCGCCCTTTTGCAGGGTGTAAACAAAATCCCAGCGGTTGGTGCGGAAGGCATCGACCACCAGGGGGGTGCCAAGGACAAAACGAACCTGGGAGCGGGTCATGCCGGGTTTCAGCTTGTCCACCATCTCCTGGGTAATCACATTGCCCTGCGGAATGTCGAGCTTGTAGGGCTGGATAAGTTCGAGCGGATTGCGAAGGCTGTCCTTGAAGGTGTCCTTCAGGTTGCCATTAAGGCTGCAACCGGGCAGCACCAGCGTCAGGATTGCGAACAAAAAGAGAGGGTTTCGCATAATCGGTCACAAGAGAATAAGTCGCGCTATGATAACGCACCCTATAAAGGACCCGCACAGGAAATGACGACTGGCGATCAACTCAAGAGCCTCGGATTAAAGATAACCGCGCCGCGCAAGCGCATTTTGGAACTGTTTGAGTCCAGTGAGCGTCACCATCTTTCTGCCGATGATGTCTATCGGATCCTGGCGGCCGAGGACTACGATGTGGGTCTGGCCACGGTTTATCGGGTTCTCATGCAGTTCGAACAGGCCGGGCTGCTGCTCCGGCATCACTTCGATAACGACAAGGCGGTCTTCGAACTCAATCCGGGCGAGCATCATGATCACATGGTCTGCATGCAATGCGGCCGCGTTGAAGAGTTTCACGATGCCGAGATCGAGGCCCGGCAAAAGGCGGTGGCCAAAAAGCAGGGATTCGTGATCCGTGAGCACCACCTGACGCTTTATGTCGAATGCACCCGCAAGAACTGCGAGCATCGGCGCACCTGAATCCGGCTCAGACTCAGGCGCTGCGACCAGGCCACCCGACTCCCCTCTGTAGCAAGAGCGCAATCTCTGCGCCCTCTTTCAAGCCCCTAAACTAAAAGACCCTAAACGGTCGCCGCTTTACGAATCATCTCGGCGGCGTGTTGGCGCGTCGTCGCCGTCATTTCCAGCCCGCCCAACATGCGCGCAATCTCGTCGATGCGGGCGTCAGCCTCCAGCCGCTGCACCGCTGTTATGGCCTGACCCGCGTCCAGCGTCTTGCTGACCGCAAACTGATAGTCGGCGGCGGCGGCCACCTGGGGCAGATGAGTCACGCAGATCACTTGCCGGCCGCGCCCCAGTGCCGCCAGCTTTTGCCCCAACACGCTGGCCACGCGGCCACCGATACCGGCGTCAACCTCGTCGAACACCAGCGTATCGCTGCCCTTGTCTGCCGCCAACACCGTCTGCAGGGCCAGCCCAATGCGTGACAACTCGCCGCCCGAGGCGGTCTGAGCCAGGGATTTCAGGCCCTGGCCTGCATGCGGCGCGACCTGAAAGGCCACGCTATCCTGGCCCTGCGGCCCGGCCGGGCCCCGCTCCACGACAATCTCCAGACGGCCACCCGCCATCGCCAGTTCCTGCATCACCGCCGTCACCGCCGCCGCCAGCGGAACCGCACCCTGAGCACGCGCCGCACTCACGCGGTCGGCCTGGGCCTGCCATTTTCTGCCCGCCTCGACCGCGGCCTGTTGCAAGGCCTGAAGGTCTGCGCTGGCCTGGGCCTCGGCCAGCCGTTGTTGCGCTGTCGCAAACAGTTCTGGCAAGGCCTCCACCGCCACCTGATGACGACGCGCCGTCGCGCTGATATCAGCCATCCGCAACTCGATCTGGCTCAGGGCCTGAGGATCAATATCAATCCGTTCCGCGTAACGATTCAGGCTGCGGGCCGCTTCCTCAAGTTCAGCCATGGCGCTGTCGATCAGCGCCTGCGTCTCGGCCAACTGAGGGTCAATCTCGACCAGACTGGAAAGACGCTGGCGTGCGCCACTCAAGCGCGTCAGCGTGGCCATCTCATCGCCCGCCAGCTCCGTGGCCACGGCCTGTGTCCCCGTCAACAGGTCGGCTGCATGCGCCAGGCGGCTGTGTTCAACCTGAATCTGCGCCCATTCCTCTGCCTGCAGGCCCAGCCGCCGCAGGTCGTCTGCCACCCACTGATATTGCGCCAGCGTCTGAGCCAGCGACTCGCCCTGGCGGGCCGCCTCAGCCAGCGCGTGCTCGGCCGCCTTCCAGTCCCGCCAAGTGACAGCCAGCGCGGCGGTGTCTTCGGCAAGGCCGAGGGCCTCGTCGAGGATCTCCATCTGCCGCGCCGGTTTCAACAGGGAGTAATGCGCGTGCTGGCCGTGGATGTCGATCAGGCATTCACCCAGGGCCTTGAGTTGGGCCTGGGTCACGCTAACGCCGTTGATCTGGGCGCGCGAACGGCCACCCGACTCAACGCTGCGCCGCACCAGACACAGCCCCGGATCGCCCACCAAATCCTGCGCCTGCAACCAGAGGGCCGCCGGGCTGGTGTCGGGGCAGGAAAACTCGGCGGTAATCTCGGCACGCTCGGCCCCCTGACGAATGAGATCCCCTTCGGCACGCCCTCCCAAGGCCAGATTCAGCGCCCCCAGCAGGATGGATTTTCCGGCCCCGGTCTCGCCGGTCAGGACCCCAAAGCCGGATGAAAACGCAAGATCCAGGCGATGGACCAGAACAAAATCACGGATAGAGAGGGACAGCAGCATCGCAAATCAGAGCTTTTCGCCCCAATGCAGTTTCTGTCGCAGGGTGTCATAGTAATTGTGGTTGACGGGGTGCAGCAGCCGCACCGTATTGGCGGCGCGGCGCACGATAACGCGCTGACCGACGCTCAAGTCAAAGTGATCCTGGCCATCAAAGTGCACCCGCGCATCGGCGGCATGGATGAGATTGATCTCGATCTCGAAATGGCTGTTGACCGCAATCGCCCGGGCCGAAAGGGTGTGCGGACAGATCGGTGCCAGCACCACGGCCTCCAGGGTCGGGTGCAGGATGGGGCCGCCCGCCGACAGGGCGTACGCCGTCGAACCGGTGGGTGTGGCCACCACCAGACCATCGGCGCGCTGGCTATATACAAACTGGCCGTCGATATAGACCTCAAACTCAATCAGGCGGCCCATAGCTCCCTTGCTGACCACCACATCGTTAAAGGCGTGCCTTTTCAGCAGGGTGTTGTCGCCGTCCTCGATACGACAATCGAAGAGGATGCGTTCCTCAAACTGGTGCGCCCCGTCCAGCATCTCCTGCAGGGTCTGGATCATGGTGTCCACAGAGACATCCGCCAGAAAACCCAGTCGGCCCTGGTTGACCCCAATCAGCGGCACTTGATAATCCGCGATCTGGCGCGCCATGTGCAGCATGGTGCCATCGCCACCCAGCACAATGACCAGATCGGCCTGGGTGCCAATTTCCTCGAAACTGGCCAGGCGCGCATCCCCCAAACCGCACACCCCGACCGTCTCAGGCATCACCAGAACTTCATAGCCCGATCGGGTCAGCCAGGCATTGAGACGCGACAGCGAACCGCACGCGACAGCGCTCTCATATTTGCCAACCAATGCAATGGTCTTGAAAAGTGTGGACATAGCGTAGGATTATAGAGGCTGAAATAATGAAACTGACAAACCAACCAGGATGTTGCGCCACCCGGCGACAAACAAAGACCTATGGATTATGGCATGCCGCCAACCGCCGAACTTAAACCCCGCGCCCGCGTCCTGCTCAAGACCCTCGTCGAGCGCTATATCCACGACGGCCAGCCGGTCGGGTCACGGACCCTGGCTCGCCATGCCGGTCTCGACCTGTCCCCCGCCTCGATCCGCAACATCATGTCCGACCTTGAGGAGGGCGGCTTCATCACCAGTCCGCACACCTCGGCGGGCCGCATCCCGACGCCGCGTGGCTACCGGCTGTTTGTTGATACCCTGCTGACCGTCAAGCCGCTGGGCGACCCGGATCGCAACCAGATCGAGACGGCCCTCCTGTCCAACAGCCCGGCCAGTGACCCGCAACGCATCATTACCACGGCGGCCACCCTGCTCTCGGAGCTGACCCAGTTCGCAAGCATCGTCGCCGTCTCTCGCCGCCGCGAACCCAGCTTCCGACAGATCGAGTTCCTGCGCCTGTCGGACAGCCGCATCCTGCTCATCATCATCACCGACGAAGGCGATGTCCAAAACCGCATCCTGTTCACCGACCGGTCGTATAGCCAGGAACAGCTCACCCGCGCCGCGAGCCATTTCAACAAACACTACGCCGGCCTGACCTTCGAGGCCGTTCGACCCCGCCTGCAACAGGAGCTGTCCGGACTGCGCGCCGACATCAGCACCCTGATGGCGCTGGCCGTTGAGGCCGGCAACGAGACCATGAATGCCGCCGGCCAGCAATATGTGGTGAGCGGCGAGTCCAATCTGCTGCACACGCCCGACCTGTCCTACAACATGGAGCGGATGCGCGAGTTGTTCCGCCTCTTTGAACACCGCACCGAACTGATGCAGTTGCTGAACCTGGGCCACCACGCCAACGGTATCCAGATGTTCATTGGTGCCGAGGCGGGCGTGGCCTCACTCGACGAATGCAGCGTCGTGGCCGCCCCCTATGCCGTCAACGGCGAGGTGATTGGCACCCTCAGCGTCATCGGCCCGACCCGCATGGCCTACGAACGCATCATTCCTATCGTCGATGTCACCTCGCGCCTGCTGTCCAGCGCCCTCAGTCACCCCTAGGCCGTCCCTGAAAGAAGCCTTCATGCCCCTTTTTACCTCACCGTTCCGACCTGAGCCGCCCACACGCCCGGCCGTCGCCCAGCATCGCAGAGGGGTTTTACTGGTCAATCTGGGGACACCAGACACGCCAACGGCCCCGGATGTGCGCCGCTATCTGAAGGAATTCCTGTCCGACCCGCGCGTCGTCGAACTGCCGGCCCTGCTCTGGCAACCCATCCTGCGCGGCGTCATTCTCAACACGAGACCAGCCAAGTCAGCCCGCAAATACGCCAGCATATGGACGCCCAACGGCTCTCCCCTGTTGGTCTCCAGCCAGCGTCTGGCCGCCAAACTGGAGGCAGCCCTCGACGGCACACGCGTCATCGCCGCCATGCGTTATGGCCAACCCAGTATTGCCACCGGTCTGGAAGAACTGCGTGCCGCCGGCTGCGATCGCATCGTCATCCTGCCCCTCTACCCGCAATACGCCGCCAGCACCGTGGGGAGCGCCTATGACGCCGTCTTTGCCACGCTGAAACACTGGCGCAACCAGCCCGAGTTGCGTCTGGTCCGACAGTACTTCGACCACCCGGCGCACATTGAGGCCCTCAAACAACAGGTTCTGGACTACTGGAGACAGCACGGCCGCCCGGATTGTTTCCTGATGAGTTTTCACGGCCTGCCGCAAAAAAGCGCCGAACTCGGCGATCCGTATGCCGACGAATGCCGCTACACGGGCCGCGCCCTGGCCGATGCCCTGGAGCTTCCCGAGGAGGGGTACCGGATCACCTTCCAGTCCCGTTTCGGCCTGCAAGAATGGTTGCAACCCTATACGGACGAGACCTTGCGCGCCTTGGCCAAAGAGGGATGCCGGCGCGTCGATACCTTCTGTCCGGGCTTTGCCACCGACTGTCTGGAGACGCTGGAAGAGATCGCCATCGAGGGCAAGGAGACCTTCCTTGGCGCGGGCGGGCGGGAGTTCCACTACATCCCGGCCCTCAACGACAGCGACCTGGGCGTGACCATGTTGCAGGCCATCGTCGCCAGTCACGCCGCCTGATCGGCCCTATCCGTGCGGGCGCAAGCGTCCCAGCATTTCCAGCCCCCAGGCCACCCCAAAACCCGTCACTTCGCTCGCGACCGCCCCAAGCCCTTCCTTGCAGCGACTCGCGGACAGGTCCATGTGTAACCAGGGCCGATCCTCCACAAAGCGTTTAAGGAACAGCGCCGCCAGGATATGGTCAGCCTCCCCGTCCAGGGTGCATTGCTTGACATCGGCGATCTCGGAATCCAGCGCCGGGGCATAATCGGCGGCGAGCGGAAAACTGCAAACGCGCTCTCCCGTGGCGATGCCCGCTGCCACGGCCTCGGTCAGCAACGCCTCCCGGTTGGACAACACCCCCGAATAGCGCGTCCCCAACGCCGTGTGCATCGAGCCGGTCAGGGTTGCAAAATCAAGGATGGCGTCAGGCTTGGCACGCGCCGCCAAGGTCAGGGTATCGGCCAGGACCATGCGCCCCTCGGCATCGGTATGGACCACCTCAATCGTCGTTCCGTTCAAGGCCGTTACGACGGCGTTCTGCGTATAGGCCTCCGGGCTGAGGTGATTCTCAGCCACCGCCAGCCAGGCCGTCAGACGCAGCGGCAGCTTGAGATGCGTCGCCGCCAACAGGATGCCCAGGACCACCGCCGAGCCGTTCATGTCCTCATGCATTCCCGACATGTAGCGGGCCGGTTTCAGGTTGTGACCGCCGGTGTCAAAGCAGATGCCCTTGCCCACCAGGGCAATATCGCCGCCCTTTTCGCTGCCCTTTTTGCTGCCCTTCTCGCCACCCTTTCCCTTGCCAGTCCCGTCATAAACCAGTTTGACGATGGCGGCATCGGCCGGTTGTGAGCCCTGCTGCGAGCCCTGCGCAACCGCGACAAAGGCCCCCGCCCCCAGCGTGCGCAATTTCTCCAGTCCATAGGTTGTCATCTGCCAGCCCTGCTGCCGCGCCAAACCCGCCACCACTTTCCGGTAATGGCCCGGCCTCAACAGGTTGGGCGGCATCAAGGTCAGATGCCGGGTCAAGGTGTTGGCCTCCGCCAGGGCGCGCAGACGCGGCAAAGCGGGCAAGGTCGCTGCGCCTTGCAGGATCAATTTTTTTAATGCCTTGGGCCCGGGCTTGGTCTTCAGCGTAGGCAAGGGGGTGGCATTGAGCCAGGCACAATACGCCGCGGCCGCCAACACGCGCGCCCGAAAGTCTGCCGGGCCATAGGCCGCGATATGCAGGTGCTCGGCATGTTCGGCCAGAAGCGGCTTGAGCGCCTCGCGCAAACGGGTATGGAGCGCAAAGGTCTCCCCTTCCGTCGGCACCCTGACCCAGCTTGCCAAAACCCCTCCGGGCATTTCGACCAGCACCGGCGTGTCGCCCAATGCCGTGAGGCGGCGCCGCGCCAGGCTGGCCTGCAGGCTCTCAAGGCCCGGGACCCCCTGCCCGACCTCGGGCCAGGCGCCCTCCTCGGGCAGGATCAGACACAGGTGCTGCACCCCTTTGGGCAACTCGGACATGACGGTCTTGAGTAAGCGAGTCATGGCCAGTTCGGGCCGATCAGATACTTTCATAGGTTCCATTATTAAAAAAACGAATACTAGGTATTAAATTGACTAAAGGCCCAAGGGCGGCGAAAATCGGCCCTCAATGTACGCGATTCCATACGCACCACCAAACACATCGCCGCAAATTTGAACCCCTCGAATTCTCAGGCGCAACCGCAACCCGCGCCCTCCGGAGATCTATCCCATGGCATCGACCGCCCACGACATTGATCCGCAAGAAACCCAGGAATGGCTGGACGCCCTCAAGGCCGTCCTCGAACAGGAAGGCAGCGAACGCGCGCACTACCTGCTTGAGCGCCTGATCGACAAGGCCCGCCGCTCCGGGACCAACCTGCCATATAGCGCCACCACGGCCTATATCAACACCATCCCGCCCCATCGTCAGGAAAAGCATACCGGCGATCCCTCCATCGAACGCCGGATCCGCGCCATGATCCGCTGGAATGCCATTGCCTGCGTGATGCGCGCCAATGACAAGGCCCCCGGCGTGGGCGGCCACATCGCCAGCTTCCAGTCAGCCGCCACCCTCTACGATGTCGGTTTCAATCATTTTTTCCGGGGCCCGGATCACCCCAGCGGCGGCGATCTGGTCTTTTTCCAGGGTCACTCGGCACCCGGCATCTATGCCCGCGCCTTCATTGAAGGCCGCATCAGCGAGCAACAACTCGAAAACTTCCGCCAGGAATCGACGGGCGAGGGCATCTCGTCCTATCCGCACCCGTGGCTGATGCCCGACTTCTGGCAGTTCCCCACCGTCTCGATGGGTCTGGGGCCCATCCAGGCCATCTATCAGGCGCGCTACCTGAAATATCTCGAACATCGCGGCCTGGCCAAGACCGCCGACCGCAAGGTCTGGGCCTTCCTCGGTGACGGCGAAACCGATGAACCGGAATCCCTGGGCGCAATCACCCTCGCCTCCCGCGAGAACCTCGACAACCTCATCTTCGTCGTCAACTGTAACCTGCAACGCCTGGACGGCCCGGTGCGCGGCAACGGCAAGATCATCCAGGAACTCGAGGCCGCTTTCCGTGGCGCCGGCTGGAATGTGCTCAAGGTCATCTGGGGTTCCTACTGGGATCCGCTCCTGGCCATGGATAGCCAGGGCATCCTGAAGCAGCGCATGGAAGAATGCGTGGACGGCGAATACCAGAACTGCAAGGCCAAGGGCGGCGCGTACACGCGCGAGCACTTCTTCGGCAAGTATCCGGAACTGAAAGACATGGTCGCCGCCATGTCCGACCAGGACATCTGGCGCCTCAACCGGGGCGGCCATGATCCGTACAAGGTCTTTGCGGCCTACGCGGCGGCAGTGAAGCACAAGGGACAGCCTACCGTCATCCTGGCCAAGACCGTGAAGGGCTACGGGATGGGTGCCTCCGGCGAGGCGCAGAACCCCACCCACTCGCAAAAGAAGATGTCGCAAGACGACCTGCGCGCCTTCCGCGACCGCTTCAATATCCCGATTGCCGACAACGACCTGGAGTCCCTGCCCTTTTACCGCCCGGCAGAGGATAGTCCCGAGATGCGCTACCTGCGCGAGCAGCGCGAACAGCTCGGTGGCTACCTGCCCGCGCGCCGTCGGCGCTCGCCAGAATCGCTGGCCACACCGCCGCTCTCGGCCTTCCAGCCCCTCCTGGAGGCCACGGGCGATCGTGAGATCTCCACCACCATGTCCTTCGTGCGCATCCTGACGACCCTGCTGCGCGACAAGACCGTCGGCAGCCGTATCGTCCCCATCGTCCCGGACGAGGCGCGTACCTTCGGCATGGAGGGTCTGTTCCGCCAGATCGGCATCTACTCCTCGGCGGGCCAGCTCTATGAACCGGTCGATTCCGACCAGTTGATGTATTACCGCGAGGACATCAACGGCCAGATCCTCGAAGAAGGCATCACCGAGGCCGGCGCCTTCTCCAGTTGGCTCGCCGCGGCCACCTCCTACAGCGTCAGCGGGGTGCAGACGATCCCGTTCTACATCTTCTATTCCATGTTCGGCCTGCAACGCATCGGTGACCTGGCTTGGGCCGCCGGCGATTCACGGGCACGCGGCTTCCTGCTGGGCGCCACCGCCGGCCGCACCACGCTGAACGGCGAAGGTCTGCAACACGAGGATGGTCACAGCCTGATTCTCGCCTCGACCATTCCCAATTGCATCTCCTACGACCCGACCTTCGGCTACGAACTGGCCGTCATCATCCAGGACGGTCTGCGCCGCATGATCAGCGAGCAGGAAGATGTGTTCTATTACCTCACCGTCATGAACGAGAACTACACCCAGCCCGCCATGCCGGTGGGTGCGGAGGCCGGTATTCTCAAGGGGTTGTACAAGCTGCGCGAGGGGGAAGGCAGCAAGCCCGGCAAGGGCAAGAAGAAGGCGCCGCGTGTCCAGTTGCTGGGCAGCGGCGCCATCCTGCGCGAGGTCATCGCCGCCGCCGATCTGTTACAAAAGGATTGGGGCGTCATGGCCGACCTCTGGAGTGCGACCAGTTGCAACGAACTCTGTCGGGAAGGCCAGGCTGCACAACGCTGGAACCTGCTCCACCCGACCGAAACGCCTCGCGTGCCTTATGTGACCGAGTGCCTGCAGTCCACTGAAGGCCCGATCATTGCCGCCACCGACTACATGAAGGCCTATGCCGAGCAGATCCGGCCCTTCATTGATCGCCGCTTTGTGACCCTCGGCACCGACGGCTTCGGCCGTTCCGACTCGCGCGAGGCCCTGCGCTATTTCTTTGAGGTGGACAGCCGGTTCATCGCCGTTGCCGCCCTGAAGGCCTTGGCCGATGACGGGATTATTCCGGCCCGTACGGTGGCTGAAGCGATTGCCAAATATGGCATCGACCCTGCCAAGCCCAACCCGCTGACCGTTTAAGCCAAAGGATCAGGAACATCATGACGACACAGAAGGAAATCCTCGTCCCGGATATTGGCGGCTTTGACGCGGTCGAGATCATTGAAGTGCTGGTCGCCGTTGGCGACACCATCAACAAGGAACAGCCCCTCATCACCCTTGAGTCCGACAAGGCCTCGATGGAGATCCCCAGCCCGGCGGCCGGGGTTGTGCGCGAACTCAAGATCAAACTCGGCGACAAGGTCTCGGAAGGTCACCCGATCCTCATGCTGGAAATGGCTGAAACCACGGGGACAACAACCGCCGCCACGGCCCCCGTGGTGACCTCTTTCACGCCACCGGCGGCTGACGCCGCGACGGCTGTTCCGCCGCCCTCGCGCCCGGCCCCGGCGGTCCCGGCCCCCATCGCGCCGAAAGACACCCCCAACCCGGTCGCTGAACGCGTCGAATTTGCCCCCGGCAAGTTGCCGCACGCCAGCCCCTCGGTGCGCCGTTTTGCCCGCGAACTGGGTGCCAATCTGGCACTGATCACGGGCTCTGGCGCGCATGGCCGCATCCTCAAGGAAGATGTGCAGGCCTGGATCAAGGGTGAACTCTCCAAGCCGCGCGGCGCGGAGCAGGGTTTTTCCCTGCCCACGACCCCGGCCGTCGATTTCAGCAAATTCGGCCCGATCGAGACCCAGCCCCTCTCGCGCATCCAGAGGCTGTCCGGTGCCAACCTGCACCGCAACTGGATCACAGCCCCGCATGTCACCCAGTTTGACGAGGCCGACATCACCGATCTGGAAGAATTCCGCAAGTCGATGGGCGACGATGCCGCCAAGAAGGGCGTCAAACTCACCCTGCTGGCCTTCCTGATGAAGGCGGTGGTCAACGCCCTGCGGGCCTATCCGAAATTCAATGCCTCGCTGGACCCGGACGGCGAAAACCTGATCCTGAAGCAGTACATCCACATTGGTTTTGCCTGCGACACACCCGATGGCCTGGTCGTCCCCGTGATCCGCGATGTCAACCAGAAGGATGTGATGACCATCGCCCGCGATCTGGCTGACCTCTCCGCTCGGGCCCGTGAGCGCAAGCTCAAGGTCGAGGAAATGCAGGGCGGCTGTTTCACCATTTCCAGCTTGGGCGGCATTGGCGGCACCGCCTTCACGCCCATCATCAACTGCCCGGAAGTCGCCATTCTGGGGTTGTCCCGCGCCGACACCAAGCCCATCTGGAACAAGGTGACCAAGGCCTTTGAACCCCGCCTGATGCTGCCGCTGTCGCTCTCCTATGACCACCGTGTCATTGATGGTGCCGATGGTGCCCGCTTCACCAGCCACCTGCGCCTGATGCTGTCGGATGTGCGTCGCCTGTTGTTGTGATCAAATAGCCCACAGCGCGCAGAGGGGCCTTGAAGGAGCGTAAGCTCTGCGCGACCCATCTTCCTTTCGAGACGATCCATTTAAAGGTTCATCATGAGCAGCACCGTTAAAGTCCCGGACATCGGCGGGTTTGAGGCCGTTGAAATCATCGAAATCCTCGTTCAGCCTGGCGACACGGTGAGCAAGGAGCAATCCCTCATCACCCTCGAATCCGACAAGGCCTCGATGGACATCCCCTGCCCGCAGGCCGGTGTCGTCAAGAAGTTACTGGTAAAACTCGGCGACAAGGTCTCGGAAGGCACACCGATTATTGAGTTGCAGGCCGCCAGCGCCGAGGCGCAAGACGCGAAGCCTACGCCACAGCCCACGCCGAAGCCCGCGTCACCCGATCCGAAACCCGCATCACCTGATCCGCAGTCCGCATCCCTCAGCGCTCAGGTGCTGGTGCTGGGTGCCGGCCCCGGGGGTTATACCGCCGCCTTCCGCGCCGCCGATCTGGGCCTCAAGGTCGTGCTGGTGGAACGCTACCCCAGTCTGGGCGGAGTCTGTCTCAATGTCGGTTGCATCCCCTCCAAGGCCCTGCTGCATGCCGCCAAGGTGATCACCGAGGCCGAAGAAATGGCGCATCACGGCGTCTCGTTTGCCAAGCCCGTGGTCGATCTTGATACCCTGCGCAACTGGAAGGCCAACGATGTCGTTGCCAAACTGACCAACGGTCTGATGGGTCTCGCCAAGGCGCGTCAGGTCACCGTCATCCAGGGCACGGCGCAATTTACCAGCCCGAACACCGTGTCCGTGCAGGGTGCGGACGGCCAGGCAAAAACCATCCATTTCGAAAACGCCATCATTGCGGCCGGATCTTCGGCCATCAAACTGCCGTTCCAACCGGACGATCCGCGCGTCATCGACTCGACGGGCGCGCTGGCGCTGGCCGATGTACCTGCACGCCTTTTGGTCATCGGCGGCGGCATCATTGGCCTGGAAATGGGCACGGTGTACGACGCCCTCGGCAGCCGTGTCACGGTGGTCGAGCGCGGCCCACAACTCATCACCGGCTGTGATCCCGATCTGG
>VGVU01000025.1 GCA_016873905.1 Betaproteobacteria bacterium
CCCGCCAGATCCGCATAACTGGACGCAGTCTCGCGCCAGGTGCCCGGTTGCAGTCCGTCCAGTGTGATCGCGCCGATGGCCTGGCGAATCAGGCGCAAGGTCGGCAGGCCCACATGGGCGGTCATACGCCGCACCTGACGATTCTTGCCTTCACTGATGATGATCTCGAGCCACGCCGTCGGGATCGCCTTGCGAAAACGGATCGGCGGATCCCGCGGCCAGAGAGGAGCGACCTCCGCCTCTGACAGACGGCGCACCCGGGCGGGTTGGGTCGTGAAATCGGCATACCGAACCCCCCTGCGCAAGGCCTCCAGCGCCGCCTCGGTGGGCTCACCCTCCACCTGAACCCAGTAGGTCTTGGGCAACTTGTAACGAGGGTCGGCAATACGCGCCTGCAAGGCCCCATCATCGGTCAACAAGAGCAGGCCCTCGCTATCGGCATCGAGTCGCCCGGCCACATACACATTGGGCCTCTGAATCAGATCAGCCAGGCCGCGCCAGCGCCCCTCCGGCGTGAACTGGCTGAGAAAGCCATAGGGCTTGTTAAGCAAAACCAGGCAAGACATCCGAACGCACCGGCGCGGTAACGGGCCGCAGATCAGGCAAACAGCCGCGCCAGCTCGGTTCCGGGGTCGGCCGCACGCATAAAAGCCTCGCCCACCAAAAAGGTATTCACCCCATGCTCGCGCATGAGGGCCACATCGGCCGGGGCAAGGATGCCAGACTCGGTGACGGCCATGCGCTCCTGCCCAATCATGGAGAGCAGATCCAGCGTGGTCGCGAGACGGGTCTCAAAAGTGCGCAGATTGCGGTTGTTGATACCCATCAGCGGGGTCTTGAGTGTCAAGGCCTGCTCCAGCTCGGCCGCGTCGTGGCTTTCGACCAGCACCGCCATGCCCAGCTCCAGCGCCAAGGCCTCCAAATCCTGCATGTGTGGCGTTTCCAGCGCGGCAACGATAAGCAGGATGGCGTCGGCCCCCATCGCCCGCGCCTCCCACACCTGGCCCGCATCAATGATGAAATCCTTGCGCAACACGGGCAGGGCGCACGCCGCGCGGGCCTCGATCAGGTAGTCCGCTGCGCCCTGAAAATAGTCGCGGTCGGTCAGCACCGACAAGCAGGCCGCGCCGCCAGCGGCGTAGCTTTGCGCGATCTCGGCCGGGCGAAAATCGGCGCGGATGATGCCCCGGCTGGGGCTGGCTTTTTTGATCTCGGCAATCACGGCGGCCTGCCTGGCAGCGGTCTTGGCACGCAGCGCACCGACAAAATCGCGGGGCGTCGTAGCCTCCGAGGCGCGCGCCTGCAGTTGGGCCAGCGGCGGCAGGGCCGCTATCTCTGCGCGCTTGGTCTCAAGGATACGGGTGAGGATGTCGGACATGGTTCAGGTTTCTTCTACAGGGACGCGCGCAGATAGCGCGGTAAAGAGTTCGTAGGCGATGGTGCCGGCAGCCGCAGCCACTCGTTCGGCCGGCAGCGCGCCACCCCACAGCGTCACCGGGCTGCCGACATGGGCGTTGGGACACGGCGTAAGATCGACACACAACATGTCCATCGACACCCGCCCCAAGGTACGCGTCTCTCGGCCTTCAACCAGAATGGGCGTGCCGGTGGGCGCATGGCGCGGATAACCATCGGCATAGCCACAGGCGACGATGCCGATGTTCATATCCTGCGGGGCCATGAAGGCGTGGCCATAGCCCAGTCCCTCGCCGCGGGCCACACGACGAACCGCAATCAGGCGCGACTCCAGCGTCATCGCCGCTGCCAAGCCCAGATCGGAACCGGTCTGTCCGGCAAAGGGCGAGGCCCCGTACAGCATGATGCCGGGCCGCACCCAATCGCCCACCACTGCGGGGTAGCGCAACAGGGCCGCCGAATTGGCCAGGCTGACCGGCAGGGCAAGACCTTGCGTACATTCGCTGAAAACCTGCTGCTGCGCCGCAACCCCAATAGCCGGCTCATCGGCCCCGGCAAAATGGGTCATCAGAGTGACGCTCGCCACCGAGGCGCAGGCCTGCAGGGCCGCAAGGGCCGCACGGGCGCGGCTGGCCGGGATACCCAGACGATGCATCCCTGTGTCGATTTTGAGCCAGACATCCAGGCGATGCGGTAACGCGGCCCTGGCCAACAGGGTGATCTGGTCTTCGCGATGAATCACGGGGCGTAAGTGGGCATGGGCCATGGCCTCCAGCTCATCGCCGCTGAAAAATCCCTCGAGGAGAACGATGGGGTGGCTATACCCGGCGTGACGCAATGCCAGGGCCTCGTCGAGCGACAGGACGGCAAATCCATCGGCATTTCGCAAGGCCTCGGCCGCACGCAGGATCCCGTGACCATAGGCATTGGCCTTGATCACCGCCAATACCCGCGCCTGCGGATGGGCCGCCAGAGTGGCCCGCCGCGCCACGCCCAGGTTATGGGTCAGCGCGGCACGATCAATGCGAACAACAAGGGGGCGTTGGGAAAGCATAGGGAAGCGATCAGCCGATTGACATGTCGATCGCGTGGTTCTCGAATCGCGTGTGTTCGCCTAGGAAGGTGAGGCGGACCGTGCCAATAGGACCGTTACGCTGCTTGCCAATGATGAGTTCGGCGGTGCCCCGATCCGCGCTATCGGGGTTGTAGACCTCATCACGATAGATAAACAGGATCAGGTCGGCGTCCTGTTCAATGGCGCCCGATTCTCTCAGGTCCGACATCACCGGCCGTTTGTTGGGGCGCTGTTCAAGGGCCCGGTTCAGCTGGGAGAGGGCGATGACCGGCACATGCAGTTCTTTGGCGAGCCCCTTCAGCGAACGGGAGATCTCGGACAACTCCGTCGCGCGGTTTTCTTCCCGGCCGCTTTGGCTACCGGACATGAGTTGCAGGTAGTCCACCACGATCAGGCCGAGCTTGCCACCGCAGGTCCGCGCCAGACGGCGGGCACGGGCACGCATTTCCATGACAGTAAGACCCGGGGTTTCGTCGATGAAGAGCGGGGCCTCGTCGAGCCGACCCAAGGCATGCGTCAAGCGGGGCCAATCGTCATCCGAGATGCGCCCGGTACGCAGTTTGTGCTGGTCGAGCCGCCCCACCGAACCCAGCATCCGCATGACCAGTTGCGAGGCCCCCATTTCCATGGAGAACACGGCGACCGGTAGCCGGGCATCGAGCGCCACATGCTCGGCAATATTCAGCGACAGGGCCGTCTTGCCCATACTCGGCCGACCCGCGACGATGATGAGGTCGCCCGGCTGCATCCCCGAGGTCCGCGAATCGAGGTCGGCAAAACCGGTGGGTACGCCGGTGACATCGCTATCGGAGTCGCGGTTATAGAGTTCGTCGATGCGATTGACCGCATCGATAAGCAGCGGCTTGATCTCCAGAAAACCGGAAGCGGCACGCGCGCCGGCCTCACGAATCTCGAAGACCTTGGCCTCGGCATGATCGAGAATATCAGAAGCGCTGCGGCCAGCCGGGTTGTAAGCCGCATCGGCGATATCGCCGCCAACGGAGGCGAGACGGCGCAACAAGGCACGCTCGCGCACAATCTCGGCGTAGCGGCGAATATTGGCGGCGGACGGGGTATTGGCCACCAGCGAGGCAATATAGGCCAGCCCCCCCACCTGATCGATCTGGTTGTGCGACTCCAGCGCCTCGGCCACGGTAATGGCATCGGCCGCCGCATTCTGATCAATGAGGCGCGCCATCTGGCGCCAAATGGCGCGATGGTCGGCGCGGTAAAAATCCGCCTCGCCGATCAGGTCAACCACCCGTTCCCAAGCGCTGTTGTCGAGCATGAGGCCGCCCAGCACGGACTGTTCCGCCTCGATAGAGTGCGGTGGAAGTTTCAGTCCTGCGAGATCGGTATCCATTGCCATAGCCTCAAGATTAGCCCACGCTGTCGGGTATTAACCTAAGCGGCGCATTCTACACGCCTGCCCCATCCTCACGGCCTCCTCCCAAAAAACAAAAATCCCGCCGACCTTAACAGGGTCGACGGGACTTTTCAGGGTGAGGCTATTACTCGGGTCGAACCGTGACCATGATGTCCACCAGGACATCCGAATGCAACGCAAGGGTCAGCGTGCTCTCACCAATGGTCTTGATCGGGCCGGTCGGCATACGCACCTGAGCCTTGGCCACATCGTGGCCTTCAGCCTTGATGGCCTCCGCGATGTCCGCGTTGGTGACCGAACCAAACAGACGACCGTCCGGGCCGGCCTTCTGGGTCAGCGTCAGAACAAAGCCTTCGAGACGAGCTGCCTGGGCCTGAGCCGCCGCCAGCTTGGTCGCTGCCAGGGCCTCAAGCTCGG
Organism: Betaproteobacteria bacterium; assembly: GCA_016873905.1. Classification (GTDB taxonomy): domain Bacteria; phylum Pseudomonadota; class Gammaproteobacteria; order Burkholderiales; family Thiobacillaceae; genus QYQG01. The sequence goes on from VGVU01000025.1 coordinate 4,296, forward strand.
CCTTTTTCTGAGCGAAGACTTCAAGGTTAGCCGCCGTAGCACGACGCGCAATGCCCTTGGGGATCAGGAAATTACGGGCATAGCCGTCCTTAACCTTGACCACATCGCCAAGGCCGCCCAAATTGGTAACTTTTTCCATGAGGATAATTTGCATGATGGGTCCTCTTTAGGCGTGGTGCAGATCAGTGTAGGGCAACAGGGCCAGGAAACGGGCACGCTTGATGGCCGTAGTCAACTGACGCTGATAGTGCGACTTGGTGCCGCTGACGCGGGCCGGCTGAATCTTGCCGTTCTCAGCGATGAATTCCTTCAGGACTTCAACGCCCTTGTAGTCGATCTCTTTAACCTTTTCGACCGTGAAGCGGCAGAATTTACGGCGGCGGAACAGGGCGTTACCGCGCTTCTTGTTTTTGTCCTTGTCGAGGGGTTTACGACGAACGAATGCCATGGTGACTCCTTATACGGTTTCGGTGGCAACAGCGGCGGCATCAACAGTCTTGTCAGACTGCGGCGCCAGCAGATTGCGGGACTTCTCTTCCTTCATCATCGGCGACTGCTCAGTGATCGCTTCGTCGCGCTTGATGGTGAGATGACGGAGGATGGCATCGTTGAAGCGGAAGCCGTGCTCCAGTTCGTTCAGGGTTTCCTGATCAATCTCGATGTTCATCAGCACATAGTGTGCCTTGTGCATCTTCTGGATGCTGTAAGCCATCTGGCGACGGCCCCAGTCTTCGAGACGGTGAATGCGGCCGGAACGACCTTCGATCAAGGTTTTGTAACGCTCGATCATGGCCGGCACCTGCTCGCTTTGGTCCGGATGGACGATAAAAACGATTTCGTAGTGACGCATGGTTTTCCTTTTGGACTAATGGCTTTTGGCTCATGGCCACCGGTCGACAGAGTCTCTGCACGCCGTGTGGCAAGGGTCCGGCAGATGGTCATCCACCGGAAGACCGCGGATTTTAATGTGGAATCCGTGGGAAATCAAGTCGGTGTCGGAGTCGGAATAACACTGCAACGCGCCCAGCCAAGGCCGGGGCGCCGGGTTTACGACTAAACCACGCAGTCGATGTAATAGCGGCTGGTACCGTTCTCGCGTTCCTTCACTAGGCCGTGCACATCCGTCTCGAAGCCCGGGAATTGGTCGTTGAAGGTGCGCGTGAACTGCAGGTAACGCACGATGGTCGCGTTGAAGCGCTCGCCAGGAATCAGCAAGGGAATGCCCGGCGGGTACGGCGTCAGCAGGATGGCCGTGACGCGGCCCTCAAGCTGATCGATCGCGACGCGTTCGATCTCGCGATGCGCCATCTTGGCAAAGGCATCGGCCGGACGCATGGCGGGCACCATGGCGGACAGATACATCTCGGTCGTGAGGCGTGCCACATCGTTGCTCTTGTACACCTCGTGAATTTGTTGGCAGAGATCCTTGAGGCCAATACGCTCATAGCGAGGGTACTTGGCCACAAACTCAGGCATGACGCGCCACAACGGCTGGTTCTTGTCGTAATCATCCTTGAACTGCTGCAACTCGGTGACCATCGTGTTCCAGCGGCCCTTGGTGATGCCGATGGTGAACATGATGAAAAATGAGTACAGGCCGCATTTCTCGACGATAACGCCATGCTCAGCCAGGTATTTGGTGACGATGGCCGCCGGGATGCCCCAGTCGGCAAAGTCACCGTCCACATCCAGGCCGGGGGTGATGACCGTGGCCTTGATCGGGTCGAGCAGATTGAAGCCATCCGCGAGCTGACCAAATCCATGCCAGCGTTCGCCGGGCTTCAACATCCAGGCCTCGCGTTCCTCGATGCCCTCCTCAGACAGATCATCCGGGCCCCACACCTTGAACCACCAGTCGGCGCCCCACTCCTCGTCCACCTTGCGCATGGCACGGCGGAAATCCAGGGCCTCGGCAATCGACTCTTCGACCAGGGCGGTCCCGGCCGGTTCTTCCATCATCGCCGCCGCCACATCGCAGGAGGCGATAATGGAATACTGCGGCGAGGTTGAGGTGTGCATCAGATAGGCCTCGTTGAACACATCGCGGTCGAGCTTCCGGCTTTCCGAGTCCTGCACCAGGATCTGCGAGGCCTGACTCAAGCCCGCCAGCAGCTTGTGGGTGGACTGCGTGGAAAACACCACCGATTCCTGGCAGCGCGGCCGATCGGCGCCAATGGCGTGATAGTCACCGTAAAAATCGTGGAAGGCCGCGTGCGGCAACCAGGCCTCATCGAAATGCAGGGTGTCGATCCGGCCATCAAGCATCTCCTTGATTTCTTCTACATTGTAGAGAATGCCATCGTAGGTGGATTGCGTAATGGTCAGCACCCGCGGCTTGGCCGACTTGTCGCTCGCGAACGGATGCGCCGCAATCTTGGCCTGAATGTTCTCCCACAGAAATTCACTCTTCGGGATCGGGCCGATGATGCCGTAGTTGTTGCGCGTCGGCATCAGAAAGACGGGGATCGCCCCCGTCATGATGATCGAGTGCAGGATCGATTTGTGACAGTTGCGGTCAACGACCACGATATCGCCCGGCGCCACGGTCGAATGCCAGACGATCTTGTTCGAGGTTGAGGTTCCGTTGGTCACAAAAAACAAATGGTCGGCGTTAAAGATGCGCGCCGCATTGCGCTCGGAAGCGGCCACCGGACCGGTGTGATCCAGCAGCTGGCCGAGTTCCTCAACCGCGTTGCAGACATCGGCGCGCAGCATGTTTTCGCCAAAGAACTGGTGGAACATCTGCCCCACCGGCGATTTCAGGAAGGCCACACCGCCCGAGTGACCCGGGCAGTGCCACGAGTAGGAACCATCGGCCGCATAGTGCGTCAAGGCGCGGAAAAACGGCGGCGGCAGGCTATCCAGATAGGCCGTCGCCTCGCGCTTGATATTGCGGGCGATGAACTCCGGCGTGTCCTCGAACATATGGATGAAGCCATGCAACTCGCGCAGGACATCGTTGGGAATATGCCGGCTGGTCCGCGTTTCGCCGTACAGGAAGATGGGGATTTCGGCATTACGCTGACGGATCTCACCGACAAAGCCACGCAGATCCGCAATGGCCTTTCCGGTGGCCGCCTCGGACGAAAACTCCTCATCATCGATCGACAGGATAAAGACCGAGGCGCGACTCTGCTGCTGGGCAAAGGAGCTCAAGTCACCATAACTGGTCACCCCCAGCACCTCCAGGCCCTCTTTCTCGATGGCCTCGGCCAACGCACGAATCCCTAAACCCGAGGTGTTTTCGGAACGAAAGTCTTCGTCAATGATGACGACGGGGAAACGAAAACGCATGGCCAGCGCTCCAGTAGCGGTAAGAAAGTGCGCGGATTATAGAAATTCCCGCGCGCTGTTGCGTTAAATCTTCGGCAGCGTCACGCCGGTCTGCCCTTGGTATTTGCCGCCACGATCACGGTACGAGGTTTCGCAAACCTCATCCGACTCGAAGAACAACATCTGCGCGACGCCCTCATTGGCGTAAATACGCGCTGGCAGCGGCGTGGTGTTGGAAAACTCCAGCGTCACATGGCCCTCCCACTCGGGCTCCAAGGGTGTGACATTGACGATAATACCGCAGCGCGCATAGGTCGATTTACCCAGGCACACCACCAACACATTGCGCGGGATGCGGAAGTATTCGACCGTACGCGCCAGCGCAAACGAATTAGGCGGAATGATGCACGAATCGCCATCCACCTCGACAAAGCTGGAGGGATCGAAGTGCTTGGGATCAACGATGCTGCTGTTGATGTTGGTAAACAGCTTGAACTCGCTGGCGCAACGGACATCGTAGCCGTAGCTGGAGGTGCCATAGGAAACGATTCTTTCGCCGTCACGGGTCTTGATTTGGCCCGCCTCGAAAGGCTCGATCATGCCGTGCTCACGCGCCATGCGGCGTATCCAAAGATCGGATTTGATGCTCATAGGTCAGCTCTGTCATCGAAAAATAAAAACCGCGCCGGCAACCCGGCGCGGTTCGTATCCTACCAGCTAGTGTCCGCTTAGGTATTCTGAATCACGATGCTGGGGAACTTGGCCGAGTGATCGACGGCAAGATCGCCCACCTTGACCGCCACGCGGCGGGCGATGCCGCGATAGATTTCGCTGATCCGCGATTCCGGTGCGGCGACCACGGTGGGCTTGCCGGCATCCGTTTCCTGACGGATACGCATGTCCAACGGCAGGCCACCCAAAAACTCGGCGCCGTAGTCATCACACATCTTCTGGCCACCGCCAACGCCAAAGATGGGCTCTTCGTTTCCGCACTTGGAGCAGATGTGCAGACTCATGTTCTCGACCACGCCGAGAATAGGAACGCCCACCTTCTCAAACATCTTCAGGCCCTTGCGGGCGTCGATAAGCGCAATATCCTGCGGCGTGGTGACGATCACCGCGCCCGTCACCGGTACCCGCTGGGCCAGCGTCAGCTGGATATCACCCGTACCCGGCGGCAGGTCAACAACCAGGTAATCAAGGTCTTTCCACTGGGTGTTATTGAGCAGTTGCTCCAACGCCTGGGTGACCATGGGGCCGCGCCAGACCATCGGCGTGTCGACATCAATCAGGAAACCGATCGACATGGATTGCAGGCCATGCCCCATCATCGGTTCCAGCGACTGGCCGTCCGTCGATTCGGGGCGACCGGTAATGCCCAGCATGGTGGGCTGCGACGGGCCATAGATGTCCGCATCGAGCATGCCAACCCTGGCGCCTTCGGCCGCCAGCGCCAAAGCCAGGTTGACGGCGGTAGTGGACTTGCCGACGCCGCCCTTTCCAGAGGCCACCGCAATGATGTTCTTCACGCCGTTGACCAGTTTCACACCCTTTTGGACGCTATGCGCGACGATCTTCCAGCTCACATTGGAGGTCACGGAGCCCACACCGGGAATGGCCTTGATGGCACCGTCCACCATGGATTGGATCTCAGCCAACACCGTTTTGGCCGGGTAGGGCAGAACGACATCCAGCGTCACCTGACCACCGTCAACCTTGATGTTGCGGGCCGACTTGGTGCTCATGAAATCCTTGCGGGTATTGGGGTCGATCAGCGCTTTGAGAGCAGCTTGCACTTGTTCTACGGAAACGGACATCAAAAAACCTCAGATAAACAACACAAAAAATGCGGGCACAACACCCGGAACAGACGGATAAATGGGGACGCCGGGTGACATCTCAAGTCACCACCCGCCCCAACCCCGTCAGGGCCAATGCTTGACTATTTTACTCGGAATTGGTCGGGCCGGGAAGTCCGTCAGGATCGCAACCCGTAATCAGTCGTTTAATTCTTGATGGATATCAACAAAGTTCGCCGCCGTCGCCAGATGCGGCATGGCTGACCCAAGCTGACGGCTGATTTGGGACAGGGAAAAGAGGCCGCGGACCAATTGGCCACGGTCCTGACCACGCTCCACGACCATGGCGTGCTGGCGGCCCTGCTTTTGCAGGGTCGCCACAACGCTGCCCACCGAGGCGCCCTTCAAATCCTCCACGCACAGGCATTCAAGTCGCTCGCGCGGCGTCATCACATCCTTGACCAACACATCTTCGTAGGGAATACCCTGGCTGCGGGTCACCTGCATCGGTTTCTCCCCGGTCAAGTCAGTCGCCGTGATCAGACCCAGGATCGCATTTTCATTGTCCACCACCAGGAGGAGGCGAACGCCACGATGGATCATCTTTGCCCGTGCCGCCTCCACACTTTCCAGCGGGAAGATGGTGTAGGCCGTCGTCCGGGTGAAATCGGTCATGACCTCGGTCGCCGGATCCTCAAGTTTCACGCTCTCTGGCAACACCTGAAACGGTTTGTGAAAGGTGGCCCCTTTCTGCAAGGGCACAATGGGCAGGCTGCGGGTCATGATCAAACTCCTCTTCTCAGGCCGCGCGCGGATGATGCGCGTTCGGGTGTTTATTCAGGTGACCCAAATGCCGTTCCAACTCGCCGAGGGCCAGGCGGTAAACCTCTTGTTTGAAATCGACCACCTCACTGGCAGGTTGCCAATAGTCATGCCAACGCCAGGCATCAAATTCGGGGTGATCGCTCGCACGCAGCCGAACATCGCAATCCCGTCCAACCAGTTTCAGCAAATACCATATCTGCTTCTGGCCCCGATAGATCCCGCGCCAGTCACGCTTGATCCAGGACTGCGGCACATCGTAACGCAACCACTCCCGGGTTCGCCCAAGAATGGTTACATGCTGAGGCAACAGCCCCGTTTCTTCCTGTAGTTCACGGTACATCGCCTGCTCTGGCGTCTCACCTGACTTGATCCCGCCTTGCGGAAACTGCCAGGCGTCTTGTTTGACGCGCTTGCCCCAGAACACCTCACCACGGGCATTACACAGCACGATACCGACATTGGAACGATATCCATCCCGGTCGATCATGGCCGACATCCATCAATAATTCACTGTGACGGATTCTCCCATCACAACGGCCACTTGCAAAGCCTCAAATAATCGAGTCCTGCATCCTGTTTATCGACTCCGAGGTCACACGATCCAGCAACGCCCCTAAATCAAAATGCCAGGTGGCCCCTATAGCCGCGGCCCGCGCGCGCAGGGTTGCCCACGCCAGATCGCCCCAGCCCCCCCGTGCCGCAAACAACAGCAGATTCCCTTTCTGCTCCGTGGGCAGGACCAGCGCGGGCGAAGCAAACGCCGTCTCGATCGCCTCGCGGTACAGATGGAAACGACCCTCCTCGGCCCACAGATTGAAGACCGCCACGCCCCCCGGCCGCAAGGCTCCCGCACAGCCGCGATAAAACTCCGGGCTGGACAGGGCCTCGACAATGCGGCGGCGATCGTAACCGTCGACGACCATGGCATCCAGACTACGATGCTGGGCGGCCACCCACGCCGCGCCATCATCAAGGATCACCCTCAGGCGTTCATCATCCGCCGGCAAATGGAAAAAGGAACGCGCGGCCGCCACCACTTCTGGATTGATCTCCAGCGCCGTCAGGCGACTTTCGGGCAAATGCCGGTGGATAAACTTGGCCAGCGAGCCACCGCCCAAACCAATCAACGCAATGTCCTGTGGATTCGGGTGCAAAACGGCAAACAACATCGCCGCACGCGTGTATTCCAGCTCCAGTGCAAACGGGTCACGCACCCGCATCACCGACTGCGCCACCCCGCCGGCAAAGTGCAAGGTGCGCAAACCGCGTTGTTCACTCACCTCCACAGGGTCGTGCCGCGCCGAACGGTTTTCGTGCGTACGCCCATCGCGTCGTGGTCTCTCTGTAAAACGCTTCATGCGGTTAAAATCCGGGTTCTTGAAAAGGGTTCCATTATGCGCATTTCACAGTTCTTTCTCTCCACCAGCAAGGAGGCTCCCTCCGAGGCCGAGCTGGTTTCACACCAGTTGATGCTCCGCGCCGGGATGATTCGGCGGCTGGGTTCCGGGCTTTATACCTGGATGCCGCTTGGGCTCAAGGTGTTGCGCAAGGTCGAGGCCATTGTGCGCGAAGAAATGAACCGTGCCGGCGCCATCGAGCTGCTCATGCCCGCCATCCAGCCCGCTGAATTGTGGCAGGAATCGGGCCGCTGGGCCGTGTTTGGACCGCAGATGCTCAAGATTAAAGACCGTCACGAACGCGATTTCTGCTTCGGCCCGACGCATGAAGAGGTCATCACCGATGTCGCCCGCCGCGAGCTGAAGAGCTACAAACAGTTGCCCGTCAATTTTTATCAGGTGCAAACCAAGTTCCGCGACGAGATCCGGCCGCGTTTCGGCGTGATGCGTGCGCGCGAGTTTCTGATGAAGGATGCCTATTCCTTCCACGCCGACACCGACAGCCTAGATGCCACCTATCGGGTCATGTACGACACCTACAGTCGCATCTTCACCCGTCTGGGCCTCAAGTTCCGCGCCGTGGCCGCAGACACCGGCGCGATTGGCGGCTCCGGCTCCCACGAGTTTCATGTCCTGGCCGATAGCGGCGAGGATGGCATCGCCTTCTGCCCGGCCTCTGACTACGCCGCCAATGTGGAGATGGCCGAGGCGCTGGGCCCCGATGCCGCGCATGCCGCCGCCAGCGAAACACTGCGTGAGGTGGATACGCCCAAGCAAACCACCTGCGAGGATGTCGCCGCGCTGCTGGGCATTCCGTTGCAACGCACGGTCAAGCTGCTTGCAGTGATCGCCCAGGAAAGGCTGCACATCCTGCTGATTCGCGGCGACCACAGCCTGAACGAGGTCAAGGCCGGCAAGGTCGAGGGGCTGGCCGATTTCCGTTTTGCGACGGAGGCCGAGATTCGTGCCGCACTGGCCTGCCCACCAGGTTTTCTCGGTCCGGTCGGCATTGATCGTGGCCAGATCCGCGTCATTGCCGACCGCAGCGTGGCCGGCATGAGCGACTTTGTTTGCGGCGCCAACAAGGCGAAGTTTCACCTCGCGGGGGTCAACTGGGGCCGCGACCTGCCCGAACCGGATCTCGTCGCTGATATCCGCAATGTCGTCACGGGCGATCCCTGTGCCGACGGCCACGGCCCGCTGGAACTGTGCCGGGGTATCGAGGTCGGTCACATCTTCAAGCTCGGTACCAAATACTCGGAATCCCTGCAGGCGCAGTTCCTGAATGCCGAGGGTACGCGGCAAAACTTTGTCATGGGCTGCTATGGCATCGGCGTCTCACGCATCGTGGGGGCGGCCATCGAACAAGGCCACGACGAGCGCGGCATCATCTTCCCGCGCGCCCTGGCCCCCTTTGACATCGTCATTGTGCCGATGGGTTACCACCGCAATGCCGAGGTCAAGGCGGCTGCCGACCAGTTGTACGCCGACCTGCACGCGGCCGGGATTGATGTCGCCCTGGACGACCGCGACGAGCGCCCCGGCGTGATGTTTGCCGACCAGGAGCTGATCGGCGTGCCACACCGCGTCGTCGTCAGCGAGCGCGGACTGAAGGACGGCAAGCTGGAATACAAGGGCCGCCGCGATGGCGAGGCCAGCTTCCTGGCGACCGCCGAGGCCGTGGCCGATCTGCTAAGCCGGGTGCGTGGCTAATCACCACGCCCGGCCAGACCCGCGAGGTTCAGACGGCGATGCGCCTGAGCCACGCCAGGTCGACCACCCCCTGCTCGCCCTGGCCATAACCATCCAGACGCACAAAGGGTGAGCCGGGTTCACCCAGATCACTCAGCACCGCCAGCGCGCCCGAAAAGTCGTGATCGTGGGTGTAGTCATTCACCGTCACCACGGTGCGCAGACCGGCCCCCAACGAGGAATTAATGCCATTTTCAGA
>VGVU01000026.1 GCA_016873905.1 Betaproteobacteria bacterium
TCAGGGGCGGAAAAGGGCGCGAGTCGTTCGAGAAAATCCAGGAGCTCCAGCGCCGGTGTATTGCGAAAGAAGCGGGCCTTGGGCGTTTCCATCCAGATGCGGTCGGCGTACAGCCAAAGCTCGTGCGGGGTGTCGCCAATGCCATCGCCGTTGCGGTCGAAGCCTTCGTAATCGTCCCAGGCGTTGTCTTCCCAGAGATGACCGCGGGTGGCATTGGCATGACTGACGGCCAGCGTGCTGAGGTTTTTTTCAAAACGGTTGTGGCGCAACACATGGCCGCCCTTGTCGCCGTAAAAATACAGCGCGGTGTCGTTGTGGGCAAAGCGATTGCCCTTGATGAGCAGGGTGTCGTGACCGTGGAGCGGCGAGTTGGCCTGCAGGCCAACGGCGCAGTGCAGGACCTCGTTACGCTGCACCTGCGTATCCGAGGTCTCCTTGAAGGCCAGCGCGGCACCGGCCTCGGCGCGGACATGGTGGATGCGGTTGTCCTCGACGCGCACGCGGTCGGAATAGAGGACCACGATACCGGTGCTGGTGTGGGCGATATCGTTTGCCGCAACGATGTTGTCGGGCGAGAAAACCAGATGAACGGCGTAGCGGCCATGGCGGATGCGGTTATTGCGAATCTGGTTGGCGGGTGCGTTGGTCAGGGTGATATCGCGCAGATGGGCGATGTCATTGGCTTCGATGCGGTTGCCGCGCCCGTACCAGATGCGTATCGCATCGCCGCGCAGGTTGAGCGGCGCGGCCTGGCCGCGCACGGTGTTGCCGTGCACTACGGCATCATTGGCGGCCTTGAGGTGGATGCCGAACAAGACGGTGTCGATGCGGTTGTTTTCGATGCGGACACGGTCGGCGGTGTCGACCAGAATACCGGCGTCCATGGTGTCAAAGCTTTCGCCCGAGCCGGTCAGACGCAGGCCGCGTACGCTGACATCGGCGGCCTGTACGGTGAGCACAGTACCGCGTCCACCGTTATCAATGCAGGCCTGACCTTGGCCATCCAGGGTGAGCGGCTTGCGGATCACGGCGGGGCCAGCATAACAGCCGGGGGCAAGTTTAAGGATGGCACGAGGGGCGGCGGCGTCGAGAAGGGGTTGCAGAGGCGGCAAGGGGCTGGCGGTGGCCGAGGCCATCAGCAGCAGAAGCAGCGTGCCTTGTATCCCGCCGCTCAGACGCCCAACGCCGCTCGCGCCCCAGGTTCGACAGACTGTTGTTAGCCAGACAAGCATGGCCCGTGGCCCAACAGGGACTCAACGCAGCGCCTGCAGGCGGTGTTCAAGTTCATCCATGGGGATGCGTCCTTTGCGCGCCCAAACCACCTCGCCACGGCCGTCAATCAGGAGGGTGAAGGGCATGGCTGCCTTGGTGTTGCCGAGTTGTTGCATCAAGGCAATGGCAGCCTCTTTGCCGCCAACGATGGGGTAGGTGACATCGTGAACGCGGGCATATTCGTTGGCAAAGGACAGGTTGTCCTCGACGGCAATGCCGATAAAGGCGACCTGGGTCTTTTGCTGTACGGCCGCCAGTTCAGGAAGTTCGTCACGGCACGGTGGGCACCAGGTGGCCCAAAAGTTGATGACGGCGGGTTTGCCGCGCAGATGGGACAGATTGAAGGGGGCGGCAGTGGGTTGGGCAAACAGGTTGACGGCGTGGGCCAGGATGGGCGTCAGGCCAAGGCCAAGAATAAGCAGCCAGCGTTTCATAGCAGGTCCCCTTTGCGGAAGCTGCGGTAGGCAAAGAGGGCGCAAAGGCTGCCGATGGCGGCGGGGTAGAGCAGTGCAAAGACCTGGTAGCCCAGCGTACCAAACAGGTCGAAAAGGACGAAGGCGGCCGGGCCGAGGACGATGAGTTGTGGATCGAACAGCATCAAGGCCGCGGTGCGAAAGGTTTGTAACGGATTGAACAAGGCGATGCTGACGGCCATTTCGGCGGGTATTTGTTCCTGGATCATGACGCCGAGCAGGATCAGGTCCAGGAAGAGCAGCAGGACGAGCCAGACCATGAAGGCGATGCCTTGAGCCACATCGGCAGAGCGCGACAGCACCGAGATCAGAATGGCGATGCCCAGGAAGCACCATGACAGGCTGGCCAGGAGGCCGGTGTAATACAGAAAGATGTTCCAGGGGATCTCGATATCACTGATCAGCGCCCATAGCGCCGCGCCGAACATGGCGATGAAGACCGGAGCGAACACCATCAAGAAGCGCCCGAGCAGCTTTCCCCAGAACCAGCCGGACAGGGAGACCGGCAGTGACAGCAGGTACTCAAAGACGCCCGCCTCGCGGTCGCCGGCGACCGAGCGTACGGTGGAAATGAGGACAAAGACGGGCAGGATGGCCATCACCAACTGGATATAGGTGACTAACAGGCGTGACAGACCAATGAAGCCCAGGACGCGTGATTCGGTGAGGCCGAAGGCAAACAGCAGGGCGACGATGCCGCCGAACACCAGGGCGTAGAGCATGAACCAGCGCGCCCGCAGGGATTCGGTCATCTCCAGGCGCAGCGCAGGTTTGAGGTCGTTGAACATGGGTTAGCGTCCCTTGGCCAGAATGGCCGCTTTCATGGTTTGGAAATCGACGCTCCCCGGCATGGGTTCACGCAGCGCGCCGTAGCCGTAGAGCATGGGTGTTGTTTTGCCGGCGATGTAATGGGCCTTGCGGGCGTCCAGCCACTCACCGGTTACGGCATCTGCGACCCAGATCTCGGTGTCGGCCGCATCGGCCCAGGGGATTTTTTGTTCTTTGAGCCAGAACAGCGCGCAGCCGATGTCGTCGAACTTGTAGAGCTTGCGCTTGCCCATGCCCGTCTTGCCGTCCATCGCACCGCCGCGAATCTGCGCGGCAAAGCGGCGGTCGCTAATGATCATGTTGCAGCGCACACAGGTGTCTCGATCCCAGTGCACCTTGCCGGGGCCGTGGCCGGGGTCCTTGTCGCCGCAACCGGTCAGCCAAAGCAGGGGGATCGCAGCACCGCCCAGCAGCAGTTTGCGGCGGTTCACGACTGTTCCTCGATGGCGACGCGGCGGATCAGACCGACATAACGCGACAGCATGCCGATGAAACGCAGGCGGTCAGGACTGGCGATGATGCCCTCCCAAACGAGGCTCGTGGCGTCTGCGCTGAGTCCCCATTGGCCCAGCGCCCGGGCGATCACCTCTTCGGCGCGGGAGAGGACGATGCGTACGGTCAGTTTGCCATCCAGGGCCGTGCTATCGGCGACGCGGTCGTCGAGGACAATGCGCCCCATGTCCATCTCCACAACCCGGTTAACCAGCGGTGCGACTTCATCGAGGCGGTGGCTGGAGATCAGCAGGGTGATGGCGCGCGCAGCGGTTTGTTCGGCCAGAAGGTCGAAAAAGGCGTGCCGCGCCTCGGGGTCAAGGTTGGCGGCCGGTTCGTCCAGAATCAGAAGCGCGCAAGGACGGCCCAAGGCCAGGGCAATCAGCACCTTTTGTTTTTGCCCCCCCGATAATTTGGCGAACGGCAGGTGTTCGACGCGCGCGAGATCCAGGCCCAGGCGGGCCGCAATGGCGGTCATGGCGGCAACCGGGGTATCCGTCAGTTCGCTGGTGAAACGCAGCAGTTCGTGTACCGACATGCGGAGCGGCGGCGGGAGTTGCGGGACAAAACCGACCTCGCGCAGGACGCGGGCGCGTTCGAGGCGTGGGTCCAGGCCTTGAATGAGGACGCTGCCTTCATGGACATATTCACCGAGCAGGCAGCGGATGAGGGTCGTCTTTCCGGCCCCGTTGGAACCGATCAGGGCGATGCGTTCGCCGTTGGCCACCGAGAGATCAATGGCGTCGAGGACGCGGTTTTTACGGAAGTGTTTGGAGAGTTGTTTGAGTTCGAGCATGGACGCCACTTTACTACAGGCTACAACAGGTTCTGCAGACCGCGCACTTCGAAGCGCAACGAGCCGGTGGGACAGGTGTCAACGCACAGGCCACAGCGGGTGCAGTCGGCGCCGATGTTGACATGGGTATCGCTGGCTCGGCCCTTGATAACGCAGTCGAGCACATGCGGCACCAGACAAACCTTGCGGCAATCCCCTTCGTGGAAGCAGGAATCGAGGTGGTAACCAATTTGGAGCGGGCTGATGCTGCCGACGGCGCCGTAGGTGAGCCCAACAGGGCAGAAATAGCGGCACCAGGCGCGGCGTGAGTAAGCAACCTCGAACAGCAATAGCAACACAACCCAGGCCAGGCCCAGGCCCGGGCCGTAGATGAGTGCCCGGGACAGGATGCCGGTGGGCGACAGGGTTTCAAAGACGGTATAGCCGCTGATCAAGGCGAGCGCCGCAAAGAGCAACCAGAGCACGCTGCGCAGACCACGATGAAAGGTGTGATCGGAGACGAGTTTGCGTTCGGCCAGATAAAGATGCAGCCGTTCGGTCCATTCGGCGAGCAGGTGATAGGGGCACACCCAGGAACAGAACGCCCGGCCGCCCAACAAGGCCCAGAACAGGAAGATGGTGACGGTGCCGATGATCAGGTTGATGGGAATGTGCTTGTGTGCCAGCGCCACTTGCAAGGCGGCGTTGAGGTCGATCATGTGAAAACCGAGAAACCGCGAGGCGGTGAGCGAGCCTTCCAGCAACTGGATGTCGAGCCAGAAAGACAACACGAACAACAGGTTGGTGGCGATGAGTACGGCCCAGCGGCGGTTGCGCCACTGCGTGGAACGCACAATGTCGGCACGGTGCGCCTTGAAGGCTTCGATGCGCGTCTTGTCCTCGCGCTTGGTGCGATGGATGACCCGGGCCTCGGTCTGTTGCTGACCGGCGTCGGGCTTGCGTGGCGCAAAGCCGATAAGCTGCCGCCAGGATTCGCTGAGGCGGTTATGCATGTGGCCAACCTTGACGCGGCAGGATGGTGATGGCGGCCGGTTCGGTAGGACAGGCCATCTCGCACACCCCGCAACCCAGACACGGCTCCAATACCTCGGGGGTCATTTTTCCGTCAGCCAGCGGAATCAGGCGAATCGCGCCCTCGATCGGGCAGGTGCGTACACACAGATCGCAGATCTCGACGGCGAAGGCGTGTTCATTGAGCGGAATCGGTTTCCAGCGATCAACGGACATGAAACGCATCATGCCGGTGAAGCCGGCCTCGCGCGCGGGGCCGGTGTGACCTTTACCTTGACGGGCGAGGCATAGTTCCGGCCGGGTCAGTTGCGCGACGCCCATGCGTTCCTTCAGGTTCAGCGTCGGCTCGGGGTCTTTTTTCTTGGCCAGCAACACCGGCGGGGCGGCCACCGGCATACCGGCGCGGACCGGCAGGTCAGCCGGTTTGTGATAGGTCAGGGCCCCGGTCGGGCAGGCGAGGATGCACTGCACCGCATCACAGGAGAAATCGCAGGCCTGGGCACGAGCGTCAATATAGGGCACGCCGATGCCGTAGCCGTCGCCAAGGTCGGCGAGTTTGAGCGCTGAGACGGGACAGACCTGGACGCACTGGCCACATTTGATGCAGGCCGAGAGAAAGTCTTGTTCTTCCAGTGCGCCGGGCGGACGCAGGCGGTTGGCCGAGGCGGCTGGCGTAGGCAGCCAGGCAATGCCGCTGGCGCCCAGGAGGGCGGCCAGGCCCAGTCCGGTACGCAAGAAGCGGCGGCGCTCGGAAGGTTTAGCCATGAGCCGGCCTCATCCGCGGGCGCGTATCTTCAAACAGTAGGTCGGGTTCCGAGAACGGGGCCAGCCGCTCCAGAAAATCGAGCAACTCCAGGGCGGGAGAGGCACGGAAGAATTGGGTGATGGGCGTATCCATCCAGATGCGATCGGCATAGGCGTATTGACGATGGGGCAGGTCGCCACGCCCGTCACCGTTGCGATCAAAGCCCTCGTACACATCCCACACATTGCCCGACCAGGTGTTTTGCCGGGCGGTGCCGCCGCCGTTGACGGCGACATCCGTCAGGTTACCGACGAAACGGTTATTGGTGATGACATTGCCATCGCGCTCGCTGTTAAACAACAGGCCGATGCCGTTGTATGCCAGTCGGTTGTTGCGTATCCATATCTGGGTGTCGGGCTGGAAGGGCGATAGATCGGAGGTAATGCCGGTTGCGCAATAGACGATCTCGTTATTTTCCAGAATGGAGTCGCTGGCCTCCTTGAAACCGATGCCCATCCCGGTGGCGCCGGTGGCGTGAGAGATCAGGTTGTTGCGGATGATGACGCCGTCCGTGTACATCACATAGATGCCGACGGCGTTGTTGTAAAAGCGATTGCCTTCAACCAGATTGTGTTGCGCGAACATGAAGTGGATCGAGTAGCGGCTGTTGCGGCTGGTGTTGTTCCTCAGGATGTTGCTGTTCGAATACCAGACCACGACATCGCGCGAATCCGTGATCTGGTTGCCCTCGATGCGGTTGCGCAGGCTGTACCAGAGGCGGATGGCATCGCCACGCACGCCGAGATCAACGGGCTTGGAGGTAATGCGGTTGTTGCGCACGATATTGTCGTTGGCCTGACGCAGGTCGATGCCGAACAGGCTGTTATCAATGACCAGGTTTTCGACGGTGTTGCGATGACCACGAATCTCCAGCGCCGCGTCTTCCATGTCGTGCGAGTCGCCCGAGCCGGTCAGATGCAGGCCGCGCACCACGGCATCCTCTGTCTCGATGCGGAACACCACGCCTTTATCACCGGCATCAATGGTGACCTTGCCGTCGCCCTCGATGGTGAGGGGTTTGGTCAGCAAGACCGGGCCCGCATAGGTGCCCGGCGGCGGCCGTAGCACCGAACCGGCTGGGGCGGCATCGACCAGCGCCTGAAACGGTTTCAGGCCGTGGATACGCGGGGCGCGCATATACAACGGATACACGGGCCGCACGGCATCAACGGTGTTGCGCACGGCCCCCATGGCGCCAAAGTCCTGCACGGCGTCCTCGGCTTCGTTGTAACCGGAGGACGGGGCGGCGGTGAGGACCAGGCCCAGCCAGAGCAGGAGGTGGGGCAGGCGCATGGTGTCAGCCTTGGTTACGGTTGGTTGAGCTGCTTGCGGCGCAGCAGGAGGGCTATGATCAGCAGGCCGGAGAGGGCCAGCAGCAGGGCGTAGCCAATGTACGGGTAGGAGAAGGTGGAGAACTGGGCCACCTGGCCTTCACCGAAGACGGTAGGCATGAAGGGCTTCACTGTGAAGGCGCCCCATGGATGCAGGTTATGGCCGAAGAACCACAGCCAGCCGGCGTATTCAATGATGAAGAAGACGGGCAGCAAGGCCGGCACAAAGGCCAGTAGCAGGGAAAACTTGCGCCATTTCCAGCATCCGGCAAGAACGATCAACATGGCGGCAATCAGGCCGCCCATGACGATGTGCATGGCCAGGCGCAGGTTGGCACCCCAGCGGGCGATGACCTCGGGCTCGTTGAAGAAGGTGGCCGTGGCCTCTTCATAGGTCTTCACATAGGCGTCGAGCACGCCGAGCCCCAGCATCTGGCCATACATCCAGGCGGCCACAGCAGCGAAGCCCACACTCAGGATTTGCAGTTCGCGCTTGCGGTCATTGGCGGCAAAGGCCAGCAACATGACGCCGAGAAAGGCCATGATGTACTTGGATAATTCCTTCTCCACCGGGCCGCCCGAGGCGATCGGATACATGCCGACATAGTGGTTGATGGTATTCATCTCATGCACGCAGTCGAGCTGTTGGGTCTGGTTTTTTTGATTGCGCTCAATGGCCTCGTTTTCGCTGCCCAGGTCGCCTTGATAGATCTCGCTTTTCTTGATGACGGCATGGGTACAGCCGTTTTTGACGCCGTCAAAGTGAAAGTGGATGCGAATCCCGTCCGGGAAGGCGTCGGGCGGGTAGTTGGGTGCCGTGAGCGAGACCCACCAGATGGGCGTGAAATAAGCGACTGCCAGCAAGAGCAGTGCCATAAGGGCAAAGCGGCTGGATTTGTTACCGGTGAAGTCCTGAATGAGGCTGGACATGGGGAACTCCTGTTGAATGCCAATTTGCTGAGGGCGCCATCATAGTGCAGAAGGGTGCCCGCTCAGGGAATTGGGATCCAGACAGGCCGCACGAGGCGGCCTACCGTTTGCCTGGCCTTATTTTTTAGGTTTAAGGCGTGACATGTAGTCAGCCACGGCCTGCATGTCCGCCTTGGAGTAGGCCTTGATGATTTTTATCATGTCCTTGTCGGCGTTTTTGCGCTTGCCGGCCTGCATCTCTTCCATCTGGCGCATGGTGTATTCATAGTGCTGCGCCGTCAGCAAGGGCACGAATTTGGCCTGGTCGCCCACGCCATTGTCCTTGTGGCAGGACAGGCAATCCTTTTTGTACAACTCGGCGCCGCGTTTGACATCTTTGCCTGAGCCCTTGCCGTTGGTGGTCTTGAGCTTGAGACGCGCCATATAGGCGGCGCTGTCAGAGATGTCTTGCGGCTCCATGCCTTGGGCAAAGGGGTACATGGTGGGGTTGTCGCGATGGCCGGTGCGAATGTCGATCATCTGTTTAACCAATACCTTTTCATGCTGGCCGGCGACGACCGGCAGGCTGCCGTCGGGGCGGCCCATGCCGTCAGGCAGGTGACAGGCTGAGCAGACTTCGTACACCTCTTCACCATTCTTGGGGTCGCCCTTGAGCTTGAGGATGTCATCTGTGGATGCGTTGGCACCCGGACGCGCGGCGAAGGCTGAGCCAGCCGCAAGGCTTAAAATAAGGAACAAACTGGAATGGAACTTCATGGTGAAACTCCTTTAAGAGGAAGGGTGGGTCGCATAAGCGCCATTTAATTAGACATCACTAATGCTGCTTGGCGCATTGACCTGCATCAACTAAAAAGGGCGGGCTTTCGCCCGCCCTTCGTTGCGAGCGGTACCGATTACTTCTTCACTTTCTTGGCACCGTTCTGTTCCAGGTAAGTCTTGGCGCGCAGGCCGAGATCTGCGGTCTTGACTTGATACTGCCACCACTGGCCTGCCCACAAAGTGGCATTGTTCCAGTCGTTAGCCTTGACGGCAGCGTCCATCTTGGCCTTCACATCGGTGATCTTGCCGGCCTGGTCAAAGGCGTCTTCCACCATGGCCACGGCCTCCGGGAAGTCCTTGTAGTTGACGCTGGTGATGTACGCGACCACGGAGTCGATGACCGCCTGGGTTTCGATGTTGGTCTTGTACTGCTTGTCAAAGTCAGCCTTGGTGTAGCTGGTGCCGGCCTTGCCTGCTACGCCGGTGTCCTTGTAGCCCTTGGGTTTGACCAGCAGGTAGCCCTGCATCTCCAGGTGCAACGCGGAGCAGAACTCGGTGCAGTAGTACGGATACACACCCGGGCGCTCGGCCTTGAACTTCACCGAAACCGTCTTGCCAGGTTCAACCGAGGCGTGAATGTTGTAGCCGCCGATGGTGAAGCCATGCGTTTCATCCTGAGCGCGCTCAAGGTTGGTCAGGTGGATCGTGACCTCGTCGCCGACCTCAACATTGTCGATGATCTCGGGAACGAAGTGCGAGCGGATCGCGGTCATGAACACCTCGACCTTGTTGCCTTTCTTCACGGTTTTTTCGCCGCCCGCCTTCACTGCGCCCGGATGCGGCTTGTCGCTACGGCTGTCGGTACCCAGCTTGTAGCGGATGCCCGGCTTCAGGGTGTCGGCGTCGATGGCGACGGCGTAGTGTGGTTCGCCCAGCGGCAACGGCATGTCGTAGAGGAGCTGCATCTTGTCGTTGCTGATGTCGATGAGCTGGTGGTTTTGCGGATGCAGCGGGCCGACCGGGTTAAAGCGGTCGATGGCCAGTTTGTTCAGCGCGACCAGGTATTTGCCCTTGGGCGAATTGGAGTCGCCTTCCATCGTCATCAGGTGGCCGATGTTGTAATGGACGGAGATCTTGTCGAGCACCTTGCCTGAGCAGAAGTCCCACTTGGCCACTTGCGAATCGACATACATGGAGGTGTAGGCCACGCACTTCTTGCTATCAAACTGGGTATGCAACGGGCCAAGGCCGAGTTGTACCTGCTTGTCGAGCGCATCCTTCATGGCGATGATCGGAATGCCATACGGATCACGGCCCTCGAACTTGCCGGCCTTGATAGCGGCTTGGATCTTATCGAAGCTGAACACGGACACATGGGTATCCAGCTTGCCGGCGACGATGATCTTGGTGCCGTCCGGAGTGACATCAACACCGTGTGGGCTCTTCGGCTCGGGGATCAGGTAGAGCAGACCTTCCTTGACCGCGACATCCATCGGGATGACCTTGTGGCCGTTGATGACCTTGATGCCCTTGCCGGCCCGGACCACTTCGGCGGCCTTCTTCCAGTTCATGACATGCAGATAGTCGGTGTCGCGGGCAGAACAACCGGCCTCAAAGGGCGGACGGCCGCGTTCGATGCCGCCGACATAACGCTCGGAACAGAACGAGTTGGTGAAGGCCCAGCCGTCGGACGGGCCTTTGCCGGCGTCAGACAAGTCCTGACTATACGGCGGCAGCTCGAAGGAGAAGGAGGCCTTCTCGTCGATACGACCGGCCTTGCGGTCGAACTTCCAATAGGTCATGCCGCCCCGGTATTCCTCGTTGAAGCGCTCCAGTGGCACATATTTGTTGGGCTCCAGCGGCGCGGCGTACTGGGTGGCATCAATGATGTATTCGGTATTCGGGGTGACGAAGGCACCTCCGTGCTCCGATTTGAAGATTGGGTTGGCGACGATCTGCTTGGTCTCGAAGTCGCGCAGGTCAATCACGGCAATGCGCGGGTTGGCCTTGTCGTTGATGAACAGGAACTGGCCGTCATATTTGCCATTGGTCTCGGAAATCGCCGGGTGGTGCGAGTCGCCCCACAGGATCGGTTCTTTGGCATTGGGCGGCTGGCCGTCGCGCAGAATCTTTTTGGATTCTTCGTCAAAGCCAAAACCCTGCCAGGGCTCGGGCGTGAAGACGCCGATGTATTTGAGGATGCGCATCGACGGGATGCCATAGACGATGACCTGACCGGAGTGGCCGCCCGAACTGAAGGCGAGGTATTCATCACGCTTGCCAGTGGGCACATAGGTCTTTGCTGCCGCCAGCAGATCCTGCTGGCTCAGGCCGCGCCGCTTCATGACATCCTTCAGGTCTTCGCCGGCCCAAGTGGGGCTGATTGCGCCGGCTCCAAGGGCAATCAGCAATGCGAGTTGTTTGATGCGTATACTCATGACATGCCTCCGCAGGTAAAAGGGAAAGTCGGGTGCGACAAAATGTCGCACACTGATAGCACGCAAGATAGGTGGTGAATTGACCTATGTCAAGATAATAGAATCTTTTTATAACTAACCATTGAGCAGCGAGCGTTTGATCTGATCCGTAACGATCACAAAGATGTAACGAAACACGGGTGAAGCCGTCCTATAATCGCGTACGGATGCTGGAAGACCTTTGGAGATGACGGAATGCTGACGGAACATACCTACAAGCCTTTTGATGAAGAACTTGAATCCATGCGCGCGCGCGTGCTGGAGATGGGCGGGCTGGTTGAGGAGCAATTACACAATGCCATGACCGCCCTGATGGAAGGTAATCAGGCATTGGCGCAGCAGGTCATCGAGAATGAGGTCCATGTAAACGCCCTTGAGGCGTCTTCTGATCAGGCCTGCACGAACATCATTGCCTTGCGCAGCCCGACGGCCGGCGACCTGCGCATGGTGCTGACCATTCTGCGCAGCATTACCGATCTGGAGCGCATCGGCGATGAGGCGGTGAAGATTGCCCGCTACGCCTTGAACATGACGGTCTCAGATCGCGTTTTTACGCCGCGGCATACGGAAATTCGCTATCTGGCTGAATTGGCCACGCGCATGCTGCGTCAGGCCCTGAATGCCTTCGCGCGCGTCGAGGTGGCCGGGATCCCCGATCTGGCACGGCAGGACATTCAGGTCGATGAGGAATATCACCTCATCATTCGTCATCTCGTGACCTACATGATGGAAGATCCGCGCACCATCTCGGCCTGCATCGACCTGTTGTTTGTGGCCAAGGCCATTGAGCGCGTGGGCGATCATGCCAAGAACATCGCCAAGTATGTGGTCTATATGGTGACCGGCGCGGATGTCCGCCATGTCACGCTGGAACAGTTGGAGCACGAGGTGCAAAAAGGCTGAGGCCTTAGCGAAAAGGGCTGAGGCCCTGGCCGCTCGTGTTCGCGGCGGGGTTATCTCGTAACAATGAAAAAGGGCGCTACGGCGCCCTTTTTCGTGGGGGTTGCGGGTCTCAGTGCGAATGGGCCGGCGGCGTGTGCATGGGCTTCATGGTCCGGATCTCGGCGGTCACCGGGACGCGTTGTTCCTTGCCCTGGCTGTCCTTTAGGCGCAGGGTTATGTCCACTTTTTCTCCGGCCTTGAGGGGGGCATGGAGGCCGATGAACATGACATGCAGGCCGCCCGGCTTGAGGTTGACCGTCTGACCCTTGGGCAGATCGATTTTGGGCACTGCGCGCATGACCATCACCCCGTTTTCCATCTTCATGGTGTGCAGCTCAACCACCTTGGAGACATTGCTCTCCGCCGCAACCAAGGTCATATCGGCATCGGCCGTCAGGCCCATGAAGGCTCCGGCGGCCGGGGCGCCGGGGGCGGTGGCGCGCGCCCAGGGGTCGCTGATCTTGACGGTATCGGCCAGGGCCGTGAGGCTGAACGAGGCGGCCAGGAGGGCGGCGGTGAGGAGAGGAAAGGCAGGGCGTTGCATAGAGGCTCCGATAAGGTGAGTGAGAATGGCTTAACGATAGCCCAAGATGCCTCATTCGTCGTGCGGCAAATTGTCGCACCCGTTGCGCGGGTCAGGGCCGCTAAAATGGTCGCCATGGAATCAACGCGTTCGACCGAGAATCTGCTTGCCACCCCCGATCCCCAGCGCGGTCTGCTCTGGGGTCGTGCGGCCTTGCTGGGGGTCGAGCTCGGCGGCGTGTGGTTGCTGGTCTTTGGGTTGGAGGCCCAGCTTCAAGGATCGAGCATCGGCTGGCTGATGGCGCTGCATGCCGGACTGATCGGTGCTGCGCTGTGGCGGCTGCGCGCCGGGCGCGAGCCCACCGTGGCCGAGAGCCAGATTGAACTCGCGACCGACGCTGCCCTGTTGGCGGCCTTGATCTACTTCACCGGCGGTTACGCCAACCCCTTCATCTCGCTGTTGCTGGTGCCCTTGTTGCTGGCTGCGACCCTGTTGCCGACGAGGGCGACCTGGGTTCTGGCCGCATGGACCGTCATCCTGTATTCGCTGCTGGCGTTCTGGTATCAGCCATTGATCCTGACCGTCAGTACGGCCAGCGCGATCGACCTGCACCTGACAGGCATGTGGTTGAATTTCATCTTTACCGTGTTGTTTGTCACGCTGGCCTTGGTGCGACTGTCTGCCGCCCTGAACCAGCGTGACCGGATCCTGGCCGAGGCCCGCGAACGCGCCCTCCGCGATGAGCAGATCTTTCTTTTGGGCATGCAGGCCGCCTCGGCGGCGCACGATCTGGCAACGCCCCTGGCCGCGCTCAAACTGGGGCTGGACGAACTGGGCCACGAATACGCGGGCGATGAAGAACTGACCCCGCCGCTCAACCGATTGAAGCG
>VGVU01000027.1 GCA_016873905.1 Betaproteobacteria bacterium
AGCCCTTCGAGCAGAACCGGAACACAATTATCCGCACCAATGGCGCCCACAATCCCGCACATACGACTTCCCTATGGATTCAGTGGCCGCCAGTGTACGCGATCAAGCGCTCGCCGGGGCATTGCATGAACTTTATTGAGCCAAACGCTTGCGGGCGGCGGCCAGTTGCACCGGAGTCAGGCGTTTTTCGACGGAATCACGCGCCCGGGCAGCGGTCGGAAATTGCGCGGCCTCGGCGCGGCTGAACCAAACCCAGGCCCATTCCAGATCCTTTTCCACCCCTTCGCCCCGCAGATACGACAAACCCAGGTAAAAATGGGCCGCCGGATGCGGCTGCCGCGCGGCCAACATCAACCAGCGCATGGCCAGGTCCTGGTCGGGTTCAATCAACAAGCCGCGCGAATAAATCTGGTAGAGGCCATATTGCGCATCCGCGTGACCTTCGGCCGCCAGAGGCTCCCACGCCTTTCGCGCCACCGTGTAATCAAACATGTTGAACGCCGTGCGCGCCGCCGCGACAGGATCTTTGGGGGTCACTACCGGGTTTACCACGGAGCTGAAGGTGCTCACGGACTTCGTTTCCGTCGCGATGGACAGCTTCTCATCCGCAGCCACCCCGCGCGCCACGCTTGCGCCAGCACAGGCCAACGCCACACTCAATAACCAATACCGCATCTAAAACACCTTACTTCACATTCTTGGCGGGCCTCTTCCACCCGCTCAGGGACACCTGCTTGGCGCGCGACAGCGTCAATTGCCCTGCCGGCGCATCTTTTGTCAGTGTTGTACCGGCCCCCAATGTAGCGCCCCGGCCAACGGTCACTGGTGCAACCAACTGGGTATCCGAGCCGATGAAGGCCTCATCCTCAATCACTGTACGATGCTTGTTGGCGCCATCGTAATTGCAGGTAATCGTACCGGCACCGATGTTGACCTTACAGCCCACTGTCGCATCGCCCACATAGGATAAGTGATTAATCTTCGAATTGAACCCCACCTGGGCATTTTTGATCTCGACGAAATTTCCGATGTGGGTTTCTGCCGACAATTCGGTACCCGGGCGTAACCGGGTAAAGGGACCAATACGGCTGGCCTCGCCGACCTGCGCGCCGTCGATATGCGTAAAAGGCTGAATCTCGACCCCATCGGCCAGGGTCGCGTTTTTGATGACGCAGTGAGCGCCCACTTTCACGGCATTTCCCATGGTTACATTGCCTTCAAACAGGCAATTGATGTCGATGAAACAGTCACGGCCACACTGCAGATGACCGCGAATGTCCAGACGCGCCGGATCAGCCAGGGTCACGCCCGCCGTCAGCAGCGCCGCGGCGAGATTGGCTTGGTAACGCCGCTCCAGCTCGGCCAGTTGGGCGCGGCTGTTAACGCCCAGCACCTCCCACTCCGCGCCAGGATGACAGGGCACCACCCGCACGCCGTCCGCTACGGCCATGGCAATGATGTCGGTCAGGTAATACTCGCCCTGGATATTCTGATTGGACAACTGCGCCAGCCACCCCGAGAGCCGCCCCGGCGGCACGGCAAGGATGCCGGTGTTGACCTCAGCAATCGCCAGCTCCTCGGCCGAGGCATCCTTGTGTTCCACAATGCGCAGCACCTGTCCGTTCGCGTCGCGCACGATGCGGCCATAGCCAGCCGGATTGGCCAGATGCA
The DNA here is from genome assembly GCA_016873905.1 of Betaproteobacteria bacterium. Lineage (GTDB taxonomy): Bacteria > Pseudomonadota > Gammaproteobacteria > Burkholderiales > Thiobacillaceae > QYQG01. Next base: position 1,672 of record VGVU01000027.1, read on the forward strand.
CCGTCAACAGCGCCAGCGCGCCTTCGTCGGCAACCAGCCGCATGGCGGCCAGCGTTTCGGCCCGGATCAGGGGCACATCGCCGTAGAGGATCAGCGTCGTCGCCGCCGAATCAAGATGGGGAATCGCCTGCTGCACGGCATGGCCCGTGCCCAGTTGCGGCTCCTGTTTGGCCCAGGCCAACTCAGGCCGGGCGATGGCCTGCGGTAGCACATCGCCGCCGTGGCCATAAACCACGCAGATCGTGTCGGGACCCAGGCTGTCGGCTGCGGTCAGGGCGTGCCCTAGCAGGGATTTTCCGGCCAGGGGGTGCAGCACTTTGGGCAGATCGGAATGCATCCGAGTGCCTTTTCCGGCAGCGAGTATGACGATATTGAGGGCGGCCATAACAAATCTTTAAAGGTTGACCGCGCGCATTATAAAGCCCCTAGGGGCTTGGGCAACGCCCCGCACTATCGAGTTTCATCCAGCGATAAAGCCAGTCTTTCGCCTTTTGGCGGGCATGGCGGCCGGCAATTTTTTCTTCCGGCCCGGCGTCCTGGCGGAAATCGAAGGCGCGCCGCGCCAGTGGATAGACCTGGTACTCCACCGGCACACCGCGTTCCCATAGGGCATAGAAGGCCCGACCTCCGACAATACGACGCAGTTCAAAATCGTTTTCGCCAATCAGGAACAACATGGGGGCATTAAGCTGCATAACCTCCGGCGCGACCCGAAACAACTGATCCGGCTCCGGCGCATTGGGGTTTTGCATATGCCCGTAGTAGCTCACGATCGCGGCAATGTCCGCGCCGCGCTTAGCCGCCAGACGAATGGCGTAATAGGGACCGCGCGACTGGCCAACCAGACCCACCGGGATACGGCAGGCAAGGGGATGATTGCGCGCCAGATCCAGCCCGGCCTCGACATCCAACTCGGTCTCCGGGTTGTGCGCCGACGGCCAACGCTCGATCATGCGTCCGCTTTGCCAATCGGGAGCCACGGTCAAAAAGCCCTGCGCCGCCAGTTCACGAAGGTGGGCCTCCTCGGCGCTATCCCAGCCCCGTTTGGCATGAATGAACAACACCGGCGGGAAGGGGCCGGGGCCCGCGGGCCGGGCGATGGTAACAGGCACCTCGCCGCCATCCGCCGCGCGTAGCGTGCTTTTCTCGACGATGACCTCGGTCGCCTCTGCCATTCGACCCAGCAGACTCAACAAGACAAGAACCAAAATGCGTTGCATGACACGCTCCCCGCGTTCAGAGGCGTAGATGGTAGTGGATAGTGCTCCGGCTTTCCTTGGTTATTCTGAACCAGAAAAAAGGCAGCCTAGGCTGCCTTTTTTGTGTTTATGACACTTGTTAGTGCCGCGTGCCACGCAGTTTATTCAAGGCCTGCAACTGAGCCACAGCCTCGGCCAGCTCGGCCTGGGCACGCGCGTAGTCCATCTCGGACTCGCGGTTCTTCATGGCCTCCTCGGCAGACCGCTTGGCCTCCAGAATGCGTGCCTCATCGAGATCTGCCCCACGGATCGCCGTATCAGAAAGAACGGTGATTGTGCCCGGCTGCACCTCCAGGATGCCGCCGGAGACATAGATCAGAATTTCTTCGTCCTGATCCGCCGGTTTCAGACGCAACGAGCCGGGCTTGATACGGGTAATCAGCGGTGTGTGATACGGATAAATACCCAGCTCACCCACCTCGCCCGGCGCAATCAGAAACTCGACCGAACCCGAGTAGATTGCGGCCTCTGCGCTAACGATATCCACATGAACAGTCATGACCATCGCGCTTCTCCTTTAACCCCTTACTGCAGGGTTTTGGCCTTTTCAACAGCCTCTTCGATGGGGCCGACCATGTAGAAGGCCTGCTCCGGCAAGTGGTCATATTCGCCGGCGACGATGGCCTTGAAACCGGCGATGGTGTCTTTCAGACCGACATACTTACCCGCCGCGCCGGTGAAGGCCTCGGCCACGAAGAAGGGCTGCGACAGGAAACGCTGGATTTTCCGTGCCCGCGAAACGATCAGTTTGTCTTCCGGAGCCAGCTCGTCCATGCCAAGAATGGCAATAATGTCGCGCAGTTCCTTATAGCGCTGCAGGGTGCCCTGGACCGAGCGCGCCACGGAATAATGCTCATCGCCCACCACCAGCGGATCGAGCTGACGCGAGGTCGAATCGAGCGGATCCACGGCCGGGTAGATGCCCAGTTCGGCAATCTGACGGCTCAAAACCAGGGTGGCATCCAGGTGCGCAAAGGTGGTGGCCGGCGACGGGTCAGTCAAGTCATCGGCTGGCACATAGACGGCCTGGAAGGATGTGATGGAGCCGGTCCGGGTGGAGGTAATACGCTCTTGCAGGGCGCCCATCTCCGAAGCCAGGGTCGGCTGGTAGCCCACGGCGGACGGCATCCGGCCGAGGAGGGCGGACACTTCGGTACCGGCCAGGGTGTAGCGGTAGATGTTGTCAACGAAGAACAGCACATCGCGGCCTTCATCACGGAAATATTCGGCCATGGTCAGACCGGTCAGCGCCACGCGCAGACGGTTGCCCGGCGGCTCGTTCATCTGACCATAGACCAGCGAGACCTTGTCAAGCACGCCGCCTTCGCTCATCTCATGGTAGAAGTCGTTGCCCTCGCGGGTCCGCTCGCCCACACCGGCAAACACCGAGAAACCGCTGTGTTCCACGGCGATGTTACGGATCAGTTCCATCAGGGTCACGGTCTTGCCCACGCCGGCGCCGCCGAACAGGCCCACCTTGCCGCCCTTGGCGATCGGCATGATCAGGTCAATCACCTTGATGCCCGTCTCGAGAATTTCCAGGGCCGGTGCCAGGTCCACATAGGCCGGGGCCTTGCGGTGAATACCCCAATGCGCCTCGGCACCAATCGGGCCCTTCTCGTCGATCGGGGTTCCCAGCACATCCATGATGCGGCCCAGGGTCTTTTGTCCGACCGGAACCTGAATCGGAGCGCCCGTACCCTGTACCGACAGACCGCGCTTCAGGCCATCGGTGGAGCCCATGGCAATGGTACGCACCACGCCGTCGCCCAATTGTTGTTGCACCTCAAAGGTCAGGGCGGGGTTTTCCATCGTGATGGCGTCATAGATCTTGGGCATCGCCTCGCGGGGGAACTCCATGTCCACCACAGCGCCGATGATCTGTACGATTTTTCCTTGGCTCATCGCTCAGTTTCCTGAAAAAGTTCTAAATCAGTCCCGTCAGACCGCTGCCGCACCGGCCACGATCTCGGAAAGTTCTTTGGTAATGGCAGCCTGGCGAGTCTTGTTATAGACCAGCTTCAGCTCCCCGATCACATCCTTGGCGTTATCCGAGGCCGCCTTCATGGCCACCATGCGCGCTGATTGCTCGCAGGCCATGTTTTCCGCCACGGCGGAGTAAATCAGCGCCTCAACATAACGCGTCATCAGGGCATCCACGACCTTCTTGGCATCCGGTTCGTAGATGTAGTCCCAATGTTTTTCAACCTGATCCAACGCGGCCTCATCCGTCAACGGTAGAACCTGTTGCAGGCGGGTCTCTTGTTTCATGGTATTCACGAAACGGCTATAGACCAGATAGAGCGCGTCAATCTTGCCGCTCTCAAAGGCCTGCAACATCACCTGCACCGGGCCAATGAGGCGCTCCATATGCGGCGTATCGCCCAGGGCCGTAACCTGCGACAGGACATTGGCGCCCAGACGCTGCATGAAACCCAGGCCCTTGTTACCAATCACGCACACATCCACGCCGACGCCCTGAGCGTCCCATTCGCGCATGCGGTTGACCGTCTGGCGCAGGGCATTGGTATTGAGCGCACCGCACAGACCCTTGTCGGTCGTCACGACAATCACGCCCACGCGACGCGTTGTTTCCCGTTTTGCCAGGAAGGGGTGCTTGTATTCCGAATGCGCATGCGAGAAGTGAGCGGCCACTTGCGCAATTTTCTCGGCGTAGGGGCGGGCATGACGCATCCGCTCCTGCGCCTTGCGCATCTTCGAGGCCGCCACCATCTCCATGGCCTTGGTGATCTTGCGCGTGTTTTCAACGCTCTTAATCTTGGTGCGTATTTCCTTGCCGGCTGCCATGATCTGCCCTTATCCGCTTACCCGCATCAATACGCTGCGTTGGCCTTGAAATCTTCGACCGCAGCAACCAAGGCGTTTTCCGCATCGGTGTCGATATCCTTGGCCTGCTCAATCTTGTCCATCAAGCTCGCATACTTGGACTTGAGGAAGGCCAGGAGGGCCGCCTCAAAAGCCAGCGCACGGGCTGTCGGCACATCATCGAAATAGCCACGATTAACGGCAAACAGGGTCAGCGCCATGGCCGAAACGCTCAGCGGGGCATATTGCGCCTGCTTCATCAACTCGGTCACCAACTTGCCGCGCTCAAGCTGCTTGCGGGTCACTTCGTCGAGATCAGAAGCAAACTGGGCAAAGGCCGCCAGCTCGCGATACTGGGCCAGAGCCAAACGAACCCCGCCGCCCAGCTTCTTGATCACCTTGGTCTGGGCCGCACCCCCCACGCGAGACACCGACAGGCCGGCGTTAATGGCCGGACGAATACCCGCGTTAAAGAGATCGGTTTCCAGGAAGATCTGACCGTCCGTAATCGAGATCACATTGGTCGGCACGAAGGCGGACACATCACCGGCCTGGGTTTCGATAATCGGCAACGCCGTCAGCGAACCGGTTTGACCCTTGACGGCCCCGTTGGTGAGCTTCTCAACCTCCGCGGCGTTGATCCGCGAAGAGCGCTCGAGGAGGCGGGAGTGCAGATAGAACACATCGCCCGGATAGGCCTCGCGACCCGGCGGGCGGCGCAACAACAGCGAGATCTGACGATAGGCCCACGCCTGCTTGGTCAGGTCGTCATAGACAATCAGGGCATCCTGGCCGCGATCACGGAAATATTCGCCCATCGAGCAACCGGCATAGGGGGCGATGAACTGCATCGCCGCCGGATCCGAGGAGGTCGCCGAGACGATGATGGTATGACCCATGGCGTCATGCTCTTCGAGCTTGCGCACCACATTGGCAACCGAGGAGGCCTTCTGGCCCACCGCGACATAGATACAGATAACGCCCGTACCCTTTTGATTGATGATCGTGTCGATGGCCACGGCCGTCTTGCCGGTCTGACGATCGCCAATGATGAGCTCGCGCTGACCCCGGCCAACCGGAACCATCGCGTCAACGGACTTGAGACCGGTCTGCATCGGCTGCGCCACGGACTGGCGGGAAATCACGCCCGGCGCCACCTTTTCCACCGGCGCGGTCTCGCTCGCCTCGATCGGACCCTTGCCATCCACCGCTTGGCCCAGGGCGTTCACCACGCGGCCAATCAGGGCGGGGCCCACCGGCACCTCCAGAATGCGGCCCGTACACTTGACCGTGTCACCCTCGGAAATGTGTTCGTATTCGCCCAGAACCACGGCGCCGACAGAGTCCCGCTCCAGGTTCAAGGCCATACCAAAGGTATTGCCCGGGAATTCGAGCATCTCGCCCTGCATCACCTCGGCAAGGCCATGGATACGCACGATGCCATCCGTCACTGACACCACAGTACCTTGGGTACGCAGTTCGGATCCGGTCTCCATGTTCTGGATCCGATTCTTGATCAGCGCGCTGATTTCAGAGGGGTTAAGTTGCATACTGACTCCGGGTTTTCATCAATCTTTCAAGCCCGTTCGGGACCATCCGCGAACCGGCAAATCTGTGTTTCAACTCGTCATGGCCACCGCGAGGTCGGCGATCTTGCCCCGTACCGAGGCGTCCATCACTTCGTCGCCCACGGCGATGACCACACCGCCGATCAAGGCCGCATCCACCGAAGTGGTGACCTGAACCTTACGCCCCAGACGAGCCTCAAGGCGCGTCTGAAGCCCTGTTAATTGGGCAGCATCCAGCGGATATGCACTGGTAATGTGGGCATCGACCTCACCCGCCGCCTTGGCGCGCGCCTCTTCAAAAAGACTCGCTACCGTAGGCAACAGGGGCAGACGCTTGTTCTCGGCCAGGATACGAACCAGGTTGGCGGCATCGGCCGACAGCCGATCCCCTCCAACCGCCAAGACCAGATCCACCACGCGCGCATCCGGAATGGCTGGGTTCTGTGCCATATCCAGCACTTGTGGGTCGGAGGCAATCCCGGCCAACAAGGCCAGCGCCTCAGACCAGGCCTGCCAAGACTGGCCGTCGTGCGCCAGTTGAGCCACCGCTTCTGCGTAGGGACGCGCTACCGTGGTCAATTCCGCCATGATCAGATCCCGCTCTTGATCTCTTCGAGCAGGGCGCTATGCGCCTTGGCATCGACCTCGCGACGCAGAATCTTCTCTGCGCCGGCCACGACCAATCCGGCCACCTGCTCGCGCAACTGCTCGCGGGCCCGGTGCACCTCTTGCTGAATCTCGGCCTGCGCCAGCGCCAGCTGACGCTCGCCCTCGACCTTCGCCTCTTGCTTGGACTGCTCGATCACCTCGGCGGCGCGTTTTTCGGCCAACGCAATGATTTCGGAGGCGCGCTGCTTGGCATTCTGCAAGGACTCAACGGAGCGCTTCGAGGCGAGCTCCAACTCGTGCCGGCCGCGATCTGCTGCCGCCAAGCCATCTGCAATCTCCTTGCGCCGCGTCTCAAGGGCGGCCACGATGGGCGGCCACACAAAACGCATGCAGAACCACACGAAAAGAGCAAAGGTGATGGATTGGCCAATCAGGGTCATATTAATGTTCATACCCCAAGCCTTCCTTTCTGCGTGTCAGGCGATAACTTAGGCCGCAACCGCGAACAGGACATACATGGCCAGACCGACCGCAATCATCGGCACGGCGTCAACCAGACCCATGACGATAAAGAACTGGGTGCGCAGCATCGGGATCAGTTCCGGCTGACGCGCAGCGCCCTCCAGGAAACGGCCACCGAGGATGCCGATACCAACGGCAGCGCCGAGTGCGCCCAGGCCCATCATGATGGCGCCAGCGATGAAGAGCGTAGCTTGAATTTCGGTCATTTGTTACTCCTGTTTCAACAAGTCAAAGAGGGATTGATTAGTGGTGTTCCTGATGCGCCATGTCCATATAGACGATGGTCAGCGTCATGAAGATGAAGGCCTGCAGGGTGATGATCAGAATGTGGAACACCGCCCACGCCCACTGCAGCACGCCGCCCGTCAGGGCCAGCACCGCACCGCCGGAGAACATCAGGGCAATGAGGATAAAGATCATCTCGCCGGCGTACATATTGCCGAACAACCGCAGCGCCAGGGAAACGGGTTTGGCGATCAAGTTAACGCCCTCGAGCAGGAGGTTGGCCGGAAGGCCCCATTTGCCAAAGGGTTGCAGGGTCAGCTCACCGACAAATCCGCCCACACCCTTCATCTTGATGCTGTAGTACAGCACCAGGAAAAACACCGCCAGAGACATGCCAAAGGTGGCATTGGGATCGGTCGTTGCGACCACCTTCATATAGGGAAGGCCCAGCATCGTGGCCAAACCGGGGATCCAGTCAATCGGCAGGAGGTCCATCAAGTTCATCAGGAAGATCCAGACGAAAATGGTCAGGGCCAGCGGGGCGACCATGTTGTTGCGTGCGGTAAAGGAGCCGCGCACGGCACCGTCGATAAATTCGACAACCCACTCAACGAAGTTTTGCATGCCGCTGGGAACCCCAGCCTTGGCACTCTTGGCGACACCGTGAAACAGGAACAGAAAAACCGCGCCCAGCAGGATGGAAAACCCCATGGTATCCAGGTTGATGGCAAAGAAACCCATCTCCTTGGCCTCTTGCACGCTGTGGGCCAAACCCCAGCTACCGTCGGCGTGCTGACCAAAGGTCAGATTCTGCAAGTGATGCTTGATGTACTCCGCCGAGCTATGCGCTTCCGATGACATTGACCGATCTTCCTACTCACGCCTTATTACGCCAGATCAAAGCCGCTAACAGCCAGCCGATCTGTCCTGTTATAAATCCCGCCAGCAGGGTGGGTGCATCAATCTGCAACCACAGCGCCCCGCCCAGCAGCACTACAAGTCCCACATACCGCTCTATCATGGAGCGATAAAAAAATCGCATATGTCGCCCCGGATCGCTTGTTATCACCCGACGCCCCTGATGCCAGCGCCAGACCAGCAAAGCCGAATTACCCAGAGCAATCAATGCGCCAACAAACCATCCCATGGCCAGGGTTCCATGCCCCAGAAGCGCCAGAACCGACGCGCCTGCCAGCACAATACCCGACTGAATGACCAGCCCTAAAGCAAAGCTTGCAGTCATTCAACGGCCTTCATTGTACAGAATTGAGGACTTCAAAGCAATTATTAGTATTTTTTATGAGCCAGGCCCGAGGGGATCGCACCGCACTACTTCATCCGTGCCAGCAGGCCGTCCAGCTGGTCCAGATCATCAAAATGGAAGACCACTCGACCGGCCCCTTTACGATTCGCCGAGATCTGCACCGTCGTGGCAAATCGCTGCGCCAGCTCTTCTTCCAGGCGCATGACATCGCGATCCTTCTGGCGCGGCTCAGCCGGTGGCGCCAGCATTCGTGCCGCCAGTTTTTCGGCCTCGCGCGTCGACAAACCCCGGCGCGCGATCTCGTGCGCCGCATCGGTCTGATCGGCCGCCTTGAGCGGCAATAAGGCCCGCGCATGCCCCATATCAATGCGGCCATCCATCAGCATGGCCTGCACCGGGCGACTCAACTGCAACAAGCGCAGGAGATTGGAAACCGCCGGCCGGGAGCGACTGACCGATTCAGCCGCCATCTGGTGCGTCATGCCAAATTCCTGAATCAGCCGTTGCAGGCCCAGCGCCTCCTCTAGGGGATTCAGATCCTCGCGCTGGATATTTTCCACCAGGGCCATCTTCAACGCGGCCTCATCCGGCACATTGCGCACCAGCACCGGCACCTCACTCAGACCCGCCAAATGACTGGCTCGCCAGCGGCGTTCACCCGCAATGATCTCGTAGTTACCGGCCGGGAGACCGCGCGCCAGGATAGGCTGCATCAGGCCCTGACTTTTTATCGACTCCGCCAGCTCCGCAAGATGCGTCGCGTCCATATGCGTGCGCGGCTGATACTTGCCCGGAACGAGCTGATCCAGGCGCAGCGAGAGTAAGCGCTCACCATCGCTGATGTCGTTATCTAAAAGAAGGGCATCCAGACCGCGCCCCAAGCCTTTGAGTTTAGCCATGACGGCCCCCTGTTTGGCGGCGCAAGTGCTCCTGCGCCAGTTGCAGATAGGCTTGCGCCCCCTTTGAATGGCGATCATAGGCCATGACGGACATCCCATGACTGGGCGCCTCGGCCAGCCGTACATTGCGCGGAATGACCGCATCGTACACCTTGTCGCCAAAGTGCCGCTTGAGTTGCTCGGAGACCTGTTGCGCCAGCAGGTTGCGCGGGTCATACATGGCACGCACCAGGCCCGTAATCTCAATGCCCGGGTTAAGCCGACCCTTGATCAGGCGCACGGTATTCACCAGATCAGAGAGGCCCTCCAGGGCAAAATACTCGCATTGCATGGGAATAATCACCCCATCGGCGGCGGTCAGGGCATTGATCGTCAGCAAATTCAGGGCGGGCGGGCAGTCGATCAACATATAGTCGTACTCTTGCCGCGCCTGATTTAACGCGCCCTGCAAGCGGAATTCGCGCCGCTCTTCATCGACCAGCTCCACCTCGGCGCCGGCCAACTCGCGATTGGCAGGCAAGACATCGTAGCCATTGTTCGTGGTCACCCGCGACTCAGCCAGTGTCGCCTGACCCAACAAGACCTGATACACCGACCGTGCCAGATGCTGCTTGGCGACCCCGCTGCCCATGGTGGCGTTGCCCTGCGGATCGAGATCGACCAGCAAGACGCGCTGCCCCAGTTGGGCCAGCCCGGCCGCCAGATTCACCGTGGTCGTGGTCTTGCCCACGCCCCCCTTCTGGTTTGTGATTGCCAGGATTTGTGCCATCAAACCTCCGCCACGAGTGGCCGCAGGACCAGAAGACGACGCTGCGCCCCCAGGCCAGGAACCGTTAATTCAATCTCTTCACTCACCACCGCCCCCCGAAGTTTTGCAACCTCTTCATGTGGATGCATGCCCTTCATTGCCAGCCAGCAACCGCCCGCAGACAACAGATGCCGCGTCAGGAAAACCAGATCATTCAGATCAGCAAAGGCCCGCGCGGTAATTTGCGCAAACGGACCCGCCTGCAGCGCCTCAACGCGGCCATGCACCGCCGTCACGCGGGCGGCCAGGCCCAGCTCAATCGCGGCCTGCTGCATAAAGGCCGCCTTCTTCTGGCTGGCATCAATCAGTGTCACCTTGAGGTCCGGCCGCGCCAACGCCAAGGGGATGCCCGGCAACCCGGCGCCGCTCCCGACATCCAACAAGGGACCCGGGCCTACATGAGGCAACAAGGCCAGGCTATCGAGGAGGTGGTGGGTCAGTTGCCGCTCAGGCTCCGTAATCGCCGTCAGATTGTAGGTCTTGTTCCATTTTTGCAGCAGGGCCAGATAGGCCAGCAACTGCGCCTGAACGGTAAGCGGCAGATCAAGACGCAAGGCGGTCAGACCCTCCTTGAGAGACCGATCCAGGTTCATGCCCCCCGTCCCTCCACGCCCTGCCGTTTCAGATACACCTGCAACACCGAGACAGCCGCCGGCGTAACCCCGGAAATCCGGGCCGCCTGCCCCAGCGTCGCGGGTCGCAACTGGTTCAGTTTCTGCCGCACCTCAATCGACAGACCGTGAATTTTCCCGTAGTCGATATCGTCCGGGAGCCGGGCCTCTTCCTGCGTCCGGCAGCGTTCAACATCTTCCCGTTGCCGCTCAACATAACCCGCGTACTTGGCCTCAATCTCCAGTTGCTCGACGACGGCCGCATCTTCCACACTTGGCCCAACACCCGGCCAGGTCATCAGATCCTCATAGCGCACCGCCGGCCGGCGCAAGAGATCAAAGAGGTTGTACTCGTGATCAATGGTTTGGCCCAATACACGCTCTGCCTCGGACGCTGACAGAATGGCCGGATTGACCCAGGTCGATTTGAGCCGCTCGGTCTCTTGCGCAACCGCATCGCGCTTGCGCGAGTAGATCTCCCAACGCGCGTCATCAACGATACCCATGCGCCGGCCCGCCTCCGTGAGGCGGAGATCCGCATTGTCTTCACGCAGCAATAAGCGGTATTCGGCCCGACTGGTAAACATCCGGTAGGGCTCTTGTACCCCGCGCGTGGTCAGATCATCCACCATAACCCCGATATAGGCCTCATCGCGCCGCGGCCACCACGCCGCCTCGTCACGCGTCTGGCGAGCGGCATTCAGGCCCGCCAACAGGCCCTGTGCAGCGGCCTCTTCGTAGCCCGTGGTGCCATTGATCTGCCCGGCAAAAAACAGACCGCCAATGGCCTGCGTCTCCAGGCTCGGCTGCAAGCCCCGCGGATCGTAGTAATCGTATTCAATCGCATAGCCCGGACGAAGGATATGGGCGTTCTCCAGGCCCCGGATCGAGTGCACCAAATCCAGTTGCACATCGAAAGGCAAACTGGTCGAGATCCCGTTGGGATAAAACTCGTGCGTCTCCAGGCCCTCGGGCTCAAGAAAGATCGGATGCCCATCCTTGCCCGCAAAGCGCGTGATCTTGTCCTCGATAGACGGACAGTAACGCGGCCCCACCCCCTCGATCACCCCGGTGTAGAGCGGTGAACGGTCCAGACCCGCGCGAATGATGTCGTGGGTACGCGCATTGGTGTGGGTCATCCA
>VGVU01000028.1 GCA_016873905.1 Betaproteobacteria bacterium
TTGAGCATCTGCAGGATGCTGGCAATGGCCCCCACGGTGTACAGATCTTCAAAGTTGGGGTCGTCGTTGGAGGCCATCTTTTGCGCCACCAGCATGATGTGCTTGCCCGCCTCCATCGCCTTTTCCAGGGCACGAATGGAACGCGGCCGACCCACAAACAGCGGGATCACCATGTGCGGGAAGACCACTACATCACGCAGCGGCAACAGCGGCAGGGAAACGGGGGCAGTGAACAGGGTGGATTGGCTCATGTCTAGGCTCCGCCTCTTGGTATTTCAATGAGTAACGGACGGCAGATTGGGCCGTCCGTCCGGATTTCAACCTGCCGCTTGGGCGGGTTCGGAATAAATCAGCAAGGGCTTGCCCTCACCGTTCACCACCTTGTCATCGACCACCACCTTGGTGACATTTTCCATACTCGGCAGCTCAAACATCAGATCCAGCAAGGCATGTTCGATGATCGAGCGCAGGCCGCGCGCGCCGGTTTTGCGTTTCAGGGCCTGTTTGGCGATACCGGACAAGGCATCGTCACGGAACTCCAGTTCAGCGCCTTCCATCTTGAACAGCTTCTGGAACTGCTTGGTGATGGCGTTCTTGGGCTGGGTCAGGATCTGGACCAGGGCCGCTTCATCGAGCTCCTCAAGGGTCGCGATGACCGGTAGGCGGCCCACAAACTCGGGGATCAGGCCGTACTTGATCAGATCCTCCGGCTCAACCTTGCGGAAGACCTCGGTCAGATCCTTCTTGTCGTCCTTGGCCTTGATCTCTGCGCCAAAGCCAATGCCAGAGCGCTCGGTGCGGTTGCGAATCACCTTTTCAAGGCCGCTAAAGGCACCGCCAACAATAAACAGGATGTTGGTGGTATCAATCTGGACATATTCCTGATTCGGGTGCTTGCGTCCACCTTGGGGCGGAATCGAGGCCACGGTGCCCTCGATCAACTTCAGCAGGGCCTGCTGCACGCCCTCGCCCGAGACATCGCGGGTAATGGAGACATTCTCGCCCTTGCGTGAAATCTTGTCGATTTCGTCGATGTAGATGATCCCCTGCTGGGCCTTCTCAACATCGTAGTCGCACTTTTGCAGGAGTTTCTGGATGATGTTTTCGACATCCTCGCCCACATAGCCCGCTTCGGTCAGCGTCGTCGCGTCAGACATGACAAAGGGGACATTGAGCATGCGCGCCAAGGTTTGCGCCAGCAGCGTCTTGCCGGAACCGGTCGGTCCGATCAGCAGGATATTGCTCTTCGACAGCTCAACCTCATCCTTTTCCCCCTCTTTTGCCAGGCTGGGTTGCGCCTTGGCCTGCGCCTGGGAGAGACGGATGCGTTTGTAGTGGTTATAGACCGAGACCGACAGCGCGCGTTTGGCGTGCGTCTGGCCGATGACATACTGATCAAGCACCGCCAGGATCTCGCGCGGGGTCGGCAGGCGTTCGCTACTGCCCTTCTCGTCCGTTGCGCCCTTCAGTTCTTCGCGGATGATATCGACGCACAGATCGACACATTCATCGCAAATAAACACGGAGGGGCCGGCAATAAGCTTTTTCACCTCATGCTGGCTCTTGCCGCAGAAGGAGCAATACAGCATCTTGCCTTCGTCCTTGTCGCCCTTGTTGCCGTTGTCGCTCTTGGCCATATCTCTTCGCTCTGCCTCGTTGGTCCTAATACCCGAACAATTTAGTCAAGTTTACACGGCGTCGGTACGCTTGGCCAGCACTTTGTCGGCCAGACCATAGGCCACCGCGGCCTCGGCACTCATGAAATTGTCGCGATCGGTATCGCGCTCAATGGTCTCGACCGTCTGGCCGGTGTGCTCGGCGAGCATGCCGTTGAGGCGGCTGCGCAGATAGAGGATTTCCTTGGCATGGATCTCGATATCCGAGGCCTGGCCCTGAAAACCACCCAGCGGCTGATGAATCATGACCCGCGAATTGGGCAGGCAGAAACGCTTGCCCTTGGCACCCGCCGTCAGCAGGAAGGCGCCCATGCTGGCCGCCTGACCAATGCACAGGGTGGAGACATCCGGCTTGATGAACTGCATGGTGTCGTAGATGCCCATCCCCGCAGTGACCGAGCCGCCCGGCGAGTTGATGTACAGGAAGATGTCCTTTTCCGGATTCTCCGACTCCAGAAACAGCATCTGTGCCACGACCAGATTGGCGGTGGCATCGTTCACCGGACCGACCAGAAAAATGACCCGTTCCTTGAGCAGGCGCGAGTAGATGTCGTAGGCGCGCTCGCCCCGACCGCTCTGCTCGATCACCATGGGGATATACCCCAACCCGGACGGCTCCTGATCCCAACCCATCGTCGTATTGATCATTACTGTGTGCTTCCCATCAGTTGTTCAGCGCTCATAACCTCATCGGTCACCTGAGCCTTGGCCAGAACCCAATCCACCAGGGTGTCTTCCAGGGCCAGGGCCTCTACCTCGCCCAGGCGCTTGGGATCGGCGTAGTACCACGCCACCACCTCGGCCGGGTCTTCATAGCTCTTGGCAAAGTCATCAATCCGGGCACGCACGCGCTCGGCATCGGCCTTGATGTCGTTCTGCTTGGCGATCTCGCCCAACAGCAGGCCCAGGCTGACGCGGCGCTTGGCCTGAGCGGCGAAATGCTCGTCCGTCAGGGTAATGTCCTGATCACGCATGCCCCGCTGCTTCATCTCTTCGCGAGTCTTTTGCAGCATCTCATGGCTTTCCTGAGCGACCAGGGTGGACGGCACCTCAAACGGGGTCACTTCCAGCAGGCCATTCATGATCTGCTCCTTGACGCGGACATGGACGCGACGATCCACCTCGCGGGTGAGGTTGGCGGCGATCTCTTCGCGCAATTTCTCTACCCCGCCCTCCACGCCCAGCGTGTTGGCAAACTCGGCATCCAGTTCCGGCAGGCGAGCCTCATGCACGGACTTGGCGGTCACCGTAAAGGTTGCCGTCTTGCCGGCCATCTCGGCGGCGAAATAGTCGGCCGGGAAGGCCACATCAAAGGTCTTGCTATCGCCGGCGCTCATGCCCAGCAAGGCATTCTCGAAATCCGCCAGGGTGCGGCCCTCGCCCAGCACCACCGGGAAATCCTTGGCCTCGCCACCGGTAAACGGCTGGCCATCAATCGTGCCGTGATAGTCCACATGCACGCGATCGGTGGCCTGAGCCGCGCGTTCTGCGCTGTGATAGGACAGGCGCTGCTTGCGCAGAACCTCCAGCGTGCGGTCCACATCGGTCGCCGAGACCGTGACTTGCGGGCGCGTCACCTTGATTTGGGTCAGATCGCCAGGAACGATGTCCGGGAAGGTCTCGAAGGTCGCGTGAAAGGCGTTCGAATCGCCTTCGGCCTGAGCAAAGTTCGGGTAACCCGCCACCCGCACCTTGGCCGTCTCAACCGCCGTAAAGAAGGCGTCCTGCAGGGCCTGACCGAAGACCTCGCTGTGCACTTCGTGGCCATGCCGCTGGGTCACCACCGACATCGGGGCCTTGCCGGGGCGGAAGCCATCCATCCGCACCGATTTGGCCACCTTGACGAGGCGTTTTTTGACCTCGGCCTCAATCGCGGCAGAGTCCACATTCAGAGTCACGCGGCGCTTCAGGCCATCCAGGGTTTCGATTGCAACAGACATTAATAATCCTATCGTCTTGATTCTGTAGTAAAAAAATAGTTAGCCAAGGGCCACTTTCGCATTTGGCTCGCGATTATACCCTTTGCCAACGCGCGTGCCGCCGGTGCTGCCATGAGTTGTGGTGCGATCGGGGAGACTCGAACTCCCACGCCAAAGGCGCTGGAACCTAAATCCAGTGCGTCTACCAATTCCGCCACGATCGCCGGTATTTCCAGAGCGTCGCCCGGTTCCCCAGGCAACAGGGGCGCCATTGTCCCACAAACGCGGCTTGGCGCGTATCATTCGCGACCTCAAATCACCCTCGCCCGGGTTTATATCCCGCACCATCATGGCCCAATTCGTAATGAGCATGCTGCGCGTCAGCAAAACCGTCCCGCCCAAGCGGCAGATTATCAAAGACATCTCCCTGTCCTTTTTCCCGGGCGCCAAGATTGGCTTGCTGGGTCTCAACGGCTCGGGCAAATCGACCGTGCTGAAAATCATGGCCGGAGTGGAAAAGGAGTACGAGGGCGAGGTGCAGCACTTGGCCGGCATCCGCATCGGCTATCTGGCGCAAGAGCCGCAACTGGATCCCGGCAAGACTGTGCGCGCCGAGGTGGAATCGGGCATGGGTGAGGTCATGGAGGCGCAGGCCAAACTTGAGGCCGTCTATGCCGCCTATGCCGAAGAAGATGCCGACTTCGACAAACTGGCCGAAGAGCAGGCGCGCCTGGAGGCCATTATCGCCAGCGCCGGTTCAGACACCGAGACCCAGATGGAGATCGCCGCCGACGCCCTGCGCCTGCCGCCCTGGGACGCCACCATTGGCAACCTCTCCGGCGGCGAGAAGCGCCGCGTCGCGCTGTGCAAGTTGCTGCTGGAAAAGCCCGACATGCTGCTGCTCGACGAGCCGACCAACCACCTCGACGCCGAATCGGTCGAATGGCTGGAGCAATTTCTGGTGCGCTTCCCCGGCACCGTGGTGGCCGTCACCCACGACCGCTACTTCCTCGACAACGCCGCCGAATGGATTCTGGAACTCGACCGTGGCCAGGGCATCCCCTGGAAGGGCAACTATTCGAGCTGGCTGGAGCAGAAAGAGGCGCGCCTGGAACAGGAAAGCAAACAAATCGACGCCCACATGAAGGCGATGAAGCAAGAACTGGAATGGGTGCGGAGCAACCCCAAGGCGCGCCAGGCCAAGTCCAAGGCCCGCCTGGCCCGTTTTGAGGAGCTCAGTTCGGTTGAGTACCAGAAGCGCAACGAGACCCATGAGATATTCATCCCCGTGGCCGAGCGGCTGGGCGACCGGGTGATTGAATTCAATGGCGTCTCCAAATCCTTTGGCGACCGTCTGCTGATCGACAACTTGAGCATGCAGATTCCTGCCGGCGCCATCGTCGGCATTATTGGCCCCAACGGGGCCGGTAAATCGACCCTGTTCAAGATGATCACCGGCCAGCAACAACCGGATTCCGGCACCATCGACATCGGCAGCACCGTGCAAATGGCCTATGTCGATCAGTCACGCGATTGCCTCGACGGCAGCAAGACCGTATTCGACGAGCTGGCCGAAGGCCGCGACATCCTGCAAATTGGCCGCTTCGAGATGCCCAGCCGGGCCTATATTGGCCGTTTTAATTTCAAGGGCGGGGATCAGGGCAAATTGGTCGGCAACCTCTCCGGCGGCGAACGCGGGCGCTTGCATCTGGCCAAGACCCTGATGCGTGGCGGCAATGTCCTGCTCCTGGACGAACCCTCCAACGACCTCGATGTTGAAACCCTGCGCGCCCTGGAAGACGCCCTGCTCGAATTCGCCGGTTGTGCGCTGGTCATCTCCCACGACCGCTGGTTCCTCGACCGCATCTGCACCCACATCCTCGCCTGCGAAGGCGATTCGCAATGGTCATTCTTCGCCGGAAACTATCAGGAATATGAGGCTGACAAGAAGGCGCGACTGGGCGAGGAAGGCGCCAAACCCAAGCGGATTCGCTACAAGCCGATTACGCGCTGATGCGCTCCGGCTCAGCGCCCCCAACGCCATTGATCCATCTGCCGCTTCTGAGAACGCGCTTCCTCCTCGATCGTCTCGGCGGTGGCACCGGTTCAGGCGCCTAGGAATGGAAACCCATTGAACCCTGTCATCTTTTCTGTTTCGGGTATTGAGACTTGGCCATGGTTACCGCCCTTGGTCGCGATGGGCATCACCTTCTTCACCAGCATGGTGGGCATTTCCGGCGCCTTTCTGCTGGTACCTTTCCAGATCTCCCTATTTGGCTTCGCCAGTCCATCAGCCAGCGCCACAAATCTGGTCTTCAACCTCATCGCGATTCCGGGCGGGATCTATCGCTACTGGCGAGAAAACCGTCTCTTCTTGCCCTTGGCCTTGATCATCACGCTGGGCGGCATACCCGGCACCTTGATCGGCGTCTGGCTGCGCACCCATTGGTTGGCAGAGCGCGCCGCCTTTGAGATTTTTGTCGCCGTCATCCTGTTCTATCTGGCCGTGCGGATGTTGCTCGACCTGCGCCGCAAAGAACTGACAGCTGCCGTGGCAGAGCCGGTTCGCCTGCTCGACTGGAACCGCCACACGATCCGTTTTGTCCAGGGTGAACATACTTACGCCTTCGGTGTGCCGTCGATGCTGGGCCTGTCCTTCCTGATTGCGATCATTGGCAGCGCCTACGGCGTCGGTGGCGGGGCCTTTATGGTGCCGCTGTGTCTGACGCTTTATGGACTGCCACTGCACGCCATCGCCGGGGCCACGCTGACCGCTACCCTCCTCACCTCCGGCTTCGCCCTGGCGGCTTATATCTGGCTACCCGTGCCAGCCGGTGTGATTGCCCAACCGGATGGGTGGTTGGGCCTCGCCTTTGGCCTGGGCGGTCTGGTCGGCACCTACCTCGGCGCCCGTTGCCAGCGTTATGTCTCGCAGCGCGTGTTACGGGGCTTCCTCACCTTGCTACTGTTCGGCCTCGCGCTGGACTATATTTGGCCATCCAGTCTGTAGTCAGTGGACAACGAGCGATGTGCAGTCCGTGCTGGCCGGACGGGTTAAATAGGGAGCGTCTGGCTTTATTGCAAAGTCAGGCGCTGACGCAGCAGATTCAGCGCCATTCCCACGGGCATGGGCATCTGCGCGGTCAAGGTCTCCAGCTCCACGCCATCAAGCAGATTCTTGGCGGCCAGACCCAGATCGGTATCGCCCTCGATGAGCAAGCGGCGGTTGAAAAACAGCGTGTCCGGGTCTTCCAGACGCAGGGCCAGGCGCACAAAGTCCTCGGCGCTGGCGCTAAAGGTCACGGCGGCGTCGGCGACCTTGGCGGCCGAGAAACCGGAGGGCCCAACGCGGAACCCGGCGGAGACCCCCAGATCGAGGATACGAATCGCAAAGCTGCGGCCATGCATCGGCGTCCAGTCCAGCGCTTGCAGGCCGCGCCAGGCGATGCGATTCAGCCCCACGCTCAAGGCATAGGAAACCGGCGCCATCGGCAGATGGGCGATCAGTCGGGGTAACGCGGCGGGGATGGTGGGCAGCAACATGAGGATTCCTTCAGTTCAATGATTCGCTGGGGGCATAGTCTAAACCAGGGCGGCCCAACCAGTAGCCGTCACACGGCTCGCCGGGAACCCACTTCTGCAACTGCTCGGCAGCGGCCATCGGCGCGAGGGTCTCCTGGCGCAGGGCGTCGAAGATACCCACGACCCGGCCCATGTGCCGTGATTGCGGCGACAGGCGCAAGTGGGTGACACCCAGGGCACGCGCCTCAGCCAGGCGGTGCGCAAGGGTGTGGATCTTGGCCGATTGCGTCTGAATGCCGTTCAGGGTCAAAAAGGCCTCGCCCTCGCGGGTCTTGAGGTCCAGCCCGTCAGCATGTTCAATACAGCGGAACTGGCAGTCGTCCTTTTGCAAGTTGTAGTGACGGGCGGTAAAACAGCGCGCCGAGAAGGCCAGCGGCAGGCGACCGTAGGCGAACAGCTCGGTTTCCATGCCCTGCGGCACGGTCATGGCCTTCAGCATGGCGTGCGGCATCTCCACCGGCGGGACCCAGCGCGTCGCCCCAGCCTCGCGCAATAACGCCAAGGTGTCCGGGTTGTACACATTGAGCGCCGGACCCGCGACATAAGGGACGCCCGCTTCGGCACACAAGCGCACCGCGCCGAACTCGTTGGCCTCGATGGCATACGCGCCATTGGCGACCATCTTGCGCAACGCCTTGAGGTCGGATTCGGACTCGATCAGGGTTTGCGTGGACAACACCACCGCCTTGCCCGCATCACGCAGACGGGCCGCCACCTCCAGCCAATCGGCCAGGCGCAGCAAATGGCGCCGCGAACACACGGTCTCGCCCAGATACACGACATCCACAGGCCAGGCCGCCGCCTCGGCGTAGAACGCCAGGGTGTCCTCGCGCGACCAGTAATACAGTAAGGGACCTAAAGTAAGCTTCATTTCCATGGCCGGTTGTAAGCGCCCAGGGTATGCATGCTGCCCTCGGACACCTTGGTCAATTGCGCCGTCCAATGCGGCTGAATCTGGAAGGCGTCCACATTGCGTTTGACCGCATCAATGGCCGCGCGCCACACCTGCGTGACCTGTGCAACATAGGCCGGGCTGCG
Organism: Betaproteobacteria bacterium; assembly: GCA_016873905.1. Lineage (GTDB taxonomy): Bacteria > Pseudomonadota > Gammaproteobacteria > Burkholderiales > Thiobacillaceae > QYQG01. The sequence goes on from VGVU01000028.1 coordinate 8,216, forward strand.
TTGACGGCCTTCGATCTTGATCGCGGCAATGCCGATCTTCAGCATCTCCGGCAACATCTCCATGCTGTTCAGGCTGGTTGGTTCCTCCAGGGCGTAATAGGTCTCGCCCTGAACGGCAAAGCGGCCCTTGCACAAGGTCGGATACCCCGCCTTTTCGTGGTCGGCATAGCGGTCAATCAGGATGCCGTTGAGCCGGGTTTCCATGCCCTGTGGCGTTTGCTGCCAACGCACGGCATGGCCAGGCGAACAGGCACCAAAGGTATTGGGCGAATCACCGCAGGCATAGGAAGACAACAGGCAACGGCCCTCCACCATCACGCACAAACCACCAAAGCCGAAGAGCTCAATCTCGACCGGCGTGTTACGAATCACATTCTCGACCTGCGCCAGCGACAGTACGCGGGGCAACACGGCGCGTTGGATGCCAAAGCGTTCGCGGTAAAAATGAATGGCTTCATAACTGGTGGCTGAGCCTTGCACCGACAAATGCAGGCGCAGTTCGGGGTGCACCTTGCGCGCGTAGGCCATCAGGCCAGGGTCAGCCAGAATAATGGCGTTGACACCCAGCTCGGCTGCCTTGTCCACGGCGGCGTGCCAACGCTTCAGCGTTTGTGGTTGCGGATAGGTGTTGAGCGCCATCAAGACCTTGCGGCCCCGCGCCTGGGCGTAGCGAATCCCTTCCGCCAGCGACTTGTCGTCGAAATTAAGCCCGGCGAAGTTGCGCGCGTTGGTGTTGTCCTTGAGACCGAGATAAACGCCGTCGGCACCGTGATCGACCGCCGCCTTCAGGGCCGGCAGACTGCCAGCCGGGCAGATCAACTCCAGCAAGGGTTGGGTGTCAGACAACGGGGAACCTCTTATACACGACAAAAAGATCGCTTATTTTACCCTGCCTGCCGACATTCAGATTGACGGTCGTCAATGCGCATTAGAGGTATCCCCCCCTACCCCAAGCGGGATAGAGGTCCCGTCAGTTTGTCCGTTTCTGAGCTGCGGCCACCCATACCGCCGCCTCCAGACGGCTATGCAGGTTCAGCTTGCGTAGCAGATGCTTGACATGCACCTTGACGGTGCCATCGCTGATGTCGAGTTCACGGGCAATCAGTTTGTTGCTCTTGCCCTGGGCAATCTGCTCAAGAATACGACGCTCTTGCTCGGTCAACCCGGCCTCATCAGGCGGACGAGGGGTATTCTGCTCGCGCATGGCATGGGCGAGGAGTTGGGTCAGCCGCTCACTGAGGATGACATCACCACACGCTACGCGCTTGAGTTTGTTGCACAAGTCATCGGGGTCCATCTCTTTTAGCAGGTAGCCATCAGCACCCGCACGCAGGGCAGCGACCAGATCCGCAGCGTCATCGGACACCGTCAGCATGACAACTTTCGCCTCTGATTCGCTCGCCTTGATCTGCTTCAAGACCTCAATCCCGTTCATGTCCCGCATATTGAGATCCAGCAAAATAATATCCGGATTCAGTTCGGCTACCAGTTTCAGGCCCTCCGCTCCGGAAGAGGCCTCGCCCACCGTCTTGAAATCCGTAAGCTCCGACAGCAATTGCAAGACACCGCGACGAAACAGCGGGTGATCGTCGATCATTAGCAAGGTGTGCGTCGTATTCATACGGCTTCCAATTCGGTTTGATACAGGTTCATGCCCGGGGTAAAGATCAGCCTCACGGTGGTGCCCCCGCCCGGCCGGGTTTCAAAGTTCAGGACGCCGTGAAGGGTGCGGGTACGCTCCTCCATGATGGTCATGCCATAGTGGTGTGTGGCCGCGCTCTGCACAATACCCGAACCATCATCCTCAACCGTCAGTACCACTTGACCGTTCTTGCCTTCTGTCAGGCAAACGCGCACGGTTTTGGCCTGGGCATGATGCAATACATTGGATAGTGCCTCACGCACGATATGCAGGACATGAATCTCCTCGTTCGGGCTAAGACGGCTGAGATTCAGGCCCATATCCAGTTCCACCTGAATGCTGCCGCGATCAGAAAATTCATTGGCCGTACGCACCAATGCCTGCTCCAGCGTCCCGTCTTCCATTTTTATGCGGAAGGACGAAAGCAATTCGCGCAACTGCCGGTAGGCGCTATCCAGGCCCTCGCGCATCTCTTCCAGGATATTTCTGACCGCGGACATCTCTTTTCCGGGCTCTGCCTGGCTCTGCATCAATTTGCCCATCCGATTGACCTGGATCTTCATGTACGCCAAGGATTGAGCTAACGAATCGTGCAGTTCGCGAGCAATCACGGCACGCTCCTCCAGCAAGGCCAGCCGACGACGGTTTTCCATCTGCCGCTCGGCCCCAATGGCGACACCAATATGGCGCGACAGCGCTTCCAGGAGTTGCACCTGCCAGGCCTCCATATGCCGTTTGGGTGGAATCTCAAAAATCAGTACACCGTACTGCTGCCCGGCGTCCGTCAGCGGCAAGGTAAGGTGTTGCCGAAAATCCGGAGATTGGCTGAAACGGGTTTTATCCGTGCCATGGCACCAGGCACAATTTGCTTGAGCGCATGGCAAACACGGCTCGGCATGCGGGCTATGGGCAATCACTTTGCCCTTGTTCGCGCCATACTCGCCCAGGCACAGGACACTGGGGCCAATATCTAATTTTTGTTCAATCTCCTGTAATACTGCGCGGTACACCGTCTCATCTGGCTGCGCACCATGCAACCGGGTGATGGAGGTATAGAGCAGGTCAAGGGCACTGTTGCTGCGCGTGAGTTCCTTGGTCTTTTGTTCCACCCGGGCCTCCAGATCACCATACAGCTTCGACAGATCTTCGGCCATGAGATTAAACGCGGCCCCCAGTCTTCCTAATTCATCGCGCCCTGTATAGTGCGCGCGCGTAGCAAGGTTGCCGCGCCCTGCATCCGAGGTTTGCCGCAAGAGATCGCGCAGCGGCATCACAAAGCGGGTATGGATAAGATAAATCGTCAACACCACCACCATCAGGGTCAACACCAACGCCACCGCCAGCACAATGCGCATCACCCATATCTTGGCCTCGGTGGTCTCCTCCATGTTTTTGACCAGGTTGTTGACAAGGGCCACGAAATGCCCGACCTCGCCCAGCAGCGCAACCTGCCCAGCCCCATTGGGCGGCGTGGTTTGTGATTCGGGCAATAATTCTTCGAAACGCGGGCGCATGACCCCTGCCCATTCTTGCTGCACAGCCTGATAACTTTGCGCCAGAGGACTCTCCCGGTCGCGCCCGATCATATTCAGGATGACTTCGCTCTTTAGGGTGTGCTCAAAATCCTGAATACCCCCACGAATGCGCGCCTGCAGTTGCGGATTGTTTGATTCGTCGGCCATGTTCAGGCTTGAAAGCCGCCAAGCCTTCATGCGCAGACTGCCCGCCAGATTGATAGCCTCGCCGCTGCCCTGAGTGGAGATGGCCACCATGGCGGATACCGCCATTCCTAGCACTGCCAACAAGGTAATCGCGGCAATAGCCCCCCCCAGACGCAGGATCAGGGAACCTTCCTGCTGACGCCACCAGGAACGAATGGGCGCCATCATGGTGCAATGGCCTCGATTGGACGCATAAACATATCAAACTCAACGGGTTGGTTCAAAAAAACAGGGGGGCGGGGGTGCCATACCCCGAATCTGGCAGCAGTCTGATTCCGTGGAGTACCCACTTGTTGCAGAAGGTCTTCATGGTTGCTCAGCAACTTCACAATGCGGCTTACATTACAACAAGTTACCCGAATAACCCCATACCAACAAATGGGTAATTCGCTCCTTTCCGCCGCACTTTGCCCCTCTGGATCTGCGCATCCCAAATGCCGAAACTGCGCGCCATCCGAACGCCAGAATCGCTTCGCCCCCTCCCTTTGCAGCGAAAGGAAAACTGCATATGACACCAAAATCGCAACAGCAGCTCTCTGTTCTCATCATGAGCACATTGGCTTTCACGGTGTGTTTTGCCGTGTGGATGATGTTCGCCGTCATCGGTATCCCCATCAAGGCGCAGCTCGGTCTCAACGAGACCCAGTTCGGCATCCTCATCGCCACACCGGTGCTCACCGGTTCCCTGATCCGCCTGCCGCTGGGCATGATGACCGACAAGTTCGGCGGCCGAGTGGTGTTCTTCGTGCTGATGCTGGCAACCGTGGGGCCGATCTGGCTGATGGCCTCCGCCACCGAGTTCTGGCATTTCCTGGTGATCGGCCTGTTCGTCGGCCTGGCCGGCGGCTCCTTCTCGGTCGGCATCGCCTACTGCGCGCGTTGGTACGAAAAGGCGCGCCAGGGCATGGCGATGGGCGTGTTCGGCGTCGGCAACGTCGGCGCGGCGGTCACCAAGCTGGTGGCCCCGGCCATCGTCATCGCCTACGGCTGGACCATGGTGCCGCAGGTGTACGCCGCCGCCATGCTGGTCACCGCCATCCTGTTCTGGCTGTTCAGCTACGATGACCCGGCGCATCGCGTGCCTTCACATGTCACCGTGCGAGAACAGCTCTCCGTGCTGAAAGACCCGGCGGTGTGGAAGTACTGCCAGTACTACTCCATCGTGTTCGGCGGCTATGTCGCCCTGGCCCTGTGGATGACCAAGTACTACGTCAGCGAGTACGGCTTCGACCTCAAGACCGC
>VGVU01000029.1 GCA_016873905.1 Betaproteobacteria bacterium
GCCGATCCCCTTGATGCCTGTCGCGATGCCGACCTGGTGACCACCGATGTCTGGACCAGCATGGGCTTCGAGGCCGAGAACGCGGTGCGCCAGAAGGCCTTTGCTGACTGGCAGGTGGATACCGAGATGATGAGCGTTGCCAGGCCGGACGCGGTGTTTATGCATTGTCTGCCGGCGCACCGGGGCGAGGAGGTCGAGGCCGCGGTGATCGACGGCCCGCAGTCCGTGGTCTGGGAGGAGGCGGCCAACCGCCTGCATGTGCAGAAGGCATTGATGGAGTTTTTGTTGTTGGGACGAATTGAAGCATGAGTGAAATCAAAAAAGTCGTACTCGCCTACTCGGGCGGCCTGGATACCTCGGTCATCCTTAAATGGTTGCAGGATACCTATCAGTGTGAGGTGGTGACCTTTACCGCCGACCTGGGCCAGGGCGAAGAACTGGAACCCGCACGCGCCAAGGCTTTAAAGTTTGGAATCAAGCCCGAACAGATCTTTATTGATGATTTGCGTGAAGAGTTTGTGCGCGATTTTGTGTTCCCCATGTTCCGTGCCAACACGGTGTACGAAGGGGAATATCTGCTCGGCACCTCCATCGCCCGGCCCCTGATCGCCAAGCGTCTGATCGAGATTGTCAACCTGACCGGTGCCGACGCGATCTGTCATGGTGCCACCGGCAAGGGCAACGATCAGGTGCGCTTTGAGCTGGGTGCCTATGCGCTGAAACCCGGCATCAAGGTCATTGCCCCGTGGCGCGAGTGGGATCTGCTGTCGCGAGAGAAACTGCTGGCCTATGCCGAGACGCATGGCATTCCTATTGACATGAAGCACCGTCAGGGCGGCTCGCCGTATTCGATGGATGCCAATCTGCTGCACATTTCGTACGAGGGTCGGCATCTGGAAGACCCCAACGCCGAGGCTGAAGAGGATATGTGGCGCTGGACCGTGCCGCCCGAGAAGGCGCCGGATGAGGCCGAATACATCACCCTGGATTATGTGCAAGGCGATGTGGTGGCCATTAACGGCGTTGCCATGAAGGCCCATGAAGTTCTCGCCGAACTCAACCGCCTGGGCGGAAAACACGGCATTGGCCGCCTCGATCTGGTCGAAAACCGCTTCGTCGGCATGAAGTCGCGCGGCTGCTACGAAACCCCGGGTGGCACCATTTTGCTGCGTGCCCATCGCGCCATCGAATCCATCACCCTGGATCGTGAGGTCGCACACCTCAAGGACGACCTGATGCCGCGCTACGCCAGTCTGATTTATAACGGCTTCTGGTGGGCGCCGGAGCGCGTGGCGCTGCAGACCCTGATCGACCACACCCAGAAGACCGTCAACGGCACGGTGCGGCTGAAACTGTACAAGGGCAATGTCATCGTCGTCGCCCGCGATTCAAAGTCCGATTCGCTGTTCGATCCGACCATCGCGACCTTCGAGGATGATGCCGGTGCCTACGACCAGAAGGACGCGGGCGGCTTTATCAAGCTCAACGCCCTGCGCCTGCGAATTGCCGCCAATCTCAACGCTAAACGAAAGTAATCGAGGAATTCCCATGAGTCAGTTTGAAAAGGCCACCGTCATCCAGAAGGCCAATGTGTTTTTCGACGGCAAGTGCGTGTCGCACACCGTTTATACCGAAAACGGCGAGAAAAAGTCCGTCGGCGTCATCCTGCCCGGCGTCCAGCTCACCTTTAACACCAGCACGCCAGAGACCATGGATTGCGTGTCTGGCCGTTGCCGCGCCCAGTTGCCGGGTGCTACAGAATTCAAGGAATTCGGCCCCGGCGAGGCCTTTTCGGTCAAGGCAGGCGAGGCCTTCGTGATTGAGGCCGTGGACGGCCCCTATCACTATGTCTGTCACTTTTCCTGATCGCTGAACGCCATGCCCAGCTTTGATATCGTTTCCGAGGTCGATACCGTTGAGATCAAGAACGCCATCGATCAGGCCAGCAAGGAGATCGGCCAGCGCTATGATTTCAAGGGTTCGGATGCCCGCGTCGAACAGGCTGACAAGGTCCTGACCCTGCATGCCGACACCGACTTTCAGCTCGATCAGGTGTATGAGGTCGTGATTGCCAAGCTGGCCAAGCGCAATGTGGATGTGCGTTGCCTGGAGCGCGCCAAGATCGAAAAGGTGTCCGGCAACAAGGTCAAGCAAGAGGTCAAGGTGCGCGCCGGCATCGAGCAGGAACTGGCCAAGCGGCTGGTTCGGGTGATCAAGGATTCCAAGCTCAAGGTTCAGGCCAGTATCCAGGGCGACACCGTGCGCGTCTCGGGTGCCAAACGGGATATCCTGCAAGACACCATTGCCCTGGTAAAGAAGGAAGTGCTGGATTTTCCCTTGCAGTACCAGAATTTCCGCGACTGATTAGCGGACCGCGTACTCCAGCGCCAGGCCGATAAACACGGCGGCGCCAAACCAGGTGTTGTGCAAAAAGGCCTTGAAACAGGCGCTGGGTTCACGGCGACGAATCAGTCCGTAGTGATAAGCCGCGATTCCGGCGGCGGCGACCAGCCCCAGCCCATACGAGGCCCCTAGTCCGTTCTGCACGCCGACCCAGGCCAGTAATGCCAGGGTCATGGCGTAGCACAGCATCACGGCGGTGACATCAAAACGGCCAAAGGTGATGGCCGAGGTGCGGATACCGATCTTCAGATCGTCGGCACGATCAACCATGGCGTACTCGGTGTCATAGGCCACGCTCCAGAACATATTGGCCAGCAACAACAGCCACGCCTCGGCAGGGATATGGCCGTGCACGGCGGCATAGGCCATCGGGATGCCAAAGCCGAAGGACAGTCCCAGATACGCTTGGGGAATGGCCAGAAAGCGTTTGGTGAACGGGTAGCTGGCGGCCAGGAAGGCCGCAATGACCGCCATGCCCAGCAATTGTGGGGTCGCAATCGGCAACAGGATCAGCAGGGCCACCACGGTCAGGGCCACTGCGGCCCAAACCGCCTCGTGCGGGCGGATCTCGCCGGTGGCCAGCGGGCGTTTGCAGGTGCGCGCCACATGGCCGTCGAAGTGGCGGTCAGCGTAGTCGTTGATGGCGCACCCGGCCGAGCGCATCAGCACCACGCCGGCGACAAAGACAAACAGGATGCTGAGGGGCGGCAGGCCACCGGCGGCAAACCACAGCCCCCACAGCGTTGGCCACAACAGCAGCAGGATACCGATGGGCTTGTCGAGCCGCGTCAGACGGATATAGGCGTTGAATTTGGCGCTCATGCCAGCCCCGGCAAAAAGACCTCGCTCACCAACAACGGTGCGCCGTCCAGCAGATAACGGGCGCGCCGGGCCCAGAGCTGGCGGGGTGCGTTGGGGATGTTCGCGGCGGCCACGCGGTACAGCGGATGGCGGATGTCGATGCGACGGTAGCTCAAGGGCTCGCGCAGGATGCGCGGATTGAGAAACAGGGCCTCGCCCAAGGGGCGGTTGCCCAGTCCCGCCAGCGCGCGCCACGGCCCCTGAATGCTGGCGAGCGGGGCGACGCTATGGGCAAAAACCAGGGGCTGCTCGCCACAACGCAGCAAGACCTCGCGCACCAGCACCCAACGGCGGCGCGGCAGGTGCAGCAAATTCTGTTCATCGTGGTGCGGATGCGCATGTCCCTGACGCAGACGCAGCACATTGAAGGCCGGGCAATGCTGGCGCAGATGCGCGGTCAGCGAACCGGGGCGGGTGAGCCAGTCGTGCGTGCGCCCGCTCAAGGCGGGGGAGGAAAGCCAATAATCAGACATGGGGGCACATTTTACCTGCTTGCCCGTGGATCTTAGGCATACAACCGCGCTTCGCCGCCCGGTAGCCAGCGGTCGAGGTGGCGAGCGACGGCGTCAGGGTGGTTGCGCAGGAGTTCGGCGGCGGCGTGGCCGGCCGGTTCCAGCATCGGCGCGTCGGCCTCGATATCGGCAAAGCGCAGCAATTGCTGGCCGGACTGCCGTGCGCCGAGGCGCTCACCGGGGCCGCGGAGGCGCAGGTCGTGGCGGGCGATCTCAAAGCCGTCCTGGCTGTCGCGAATGATGGCGAGGCGCTCGCGGGCGATCTGGCCGATTGGATGGCTGTAGATCAGCAGACAGGTCGAGGCGCGCGCCCCGCGGCCAACCCGGCCGCGGAGCTGATGCAATTGCGCCAGGCCCATACGCTCGGCGTGCTCGATAACCATCAGGCTGGCATTGGGTACATCGACCCCAACCTCGATGACCGTGGTGGCGACCAAGACATGGATCTCGCCGGCCTTGAAGGCGGCCATCACCGCCGCCTTTTCCGTTGCCTTGAGTTTGCCGTGAGCAAGCCCGATGCGTAACTGCGGCAGCGCGGCGCTGATCTCTGTGTGGGTATCAATGGCGGCCTTCAAATCCAGCTTTTCCGATTCCTCGATCAAGGGACACACCCAATAGGCCTGGCCGCCTCCGGCACAAAACTCCGCCAAGCGGGCGATGACCTCGGGGCGACGGGCATCGCTCATCACCCGTGTCTCGATCGGGGATCGACCCGGCGGCAGGCTGTCGATGCTGGAGATGGCAAGATCCGCGTAATAACTCATCGCCAGCGTGCGTGGGATGGGCGTGGCGGACATCATCAGCAGGTGAGGCAGCGTGGTCTCGGCCTTGCCCCTTAGAGCCAATCGTTGTTCAACGCCAAAGCGGTGTTGCTCATCGACGATGACCAAGCCCAAACGGGCGAAGGCGACATCCTCCTGAATGAGCGCGTGAGTGCCGACGGCAATTTGGGCAACGCGGCCTTCGGCCAGGGCCGCCAGGGCGGCGCTGCGCGCTTTTCCCCTGACGGCGCTGGACAACCAGATCACCTCAACGCCCAAGGGGGTAAACCAGTCGCGGAATTTTTGGTAGAGCTGTTCAGCCAATAATTCGGTGGGGGCCATGACGGCGGCCTGCAGACCGCTGCCGACGGCGAGGGCGGTGCAGGCGGCGGCCACGCAGGTCTTGCCGCTGCCGACATCGCCTTGCAGCAGGCGGTGCATGGGGTGCGGTGTGGCCAGATCGGCGCGGATTTCCTCCAGACAGCGCGCCTGCGCGGCGGTGAGGGCAAAGGGCAGGGCGGCCAGCAGGCGCGGGCAGAGCGCTTCTGAATCGGTCAGCGCCAGGGCGTGTTGGTGTTGGCGGCAGGCGCGGGCGCGTTGCAGGGAAAGCTGCTGGGCCAAGAGCTCATCAAACTTGAGTCGCGCCCAGGCTGGGCCTTGGCGCAGTTCCAGCAGCGCGGTATCGGCGTTGGCGGGCGGCTGATGCAAAAAGCGCAGCGTGGCCGCAAATTCGGGCAGGCCCAGACGCTGGCGCAGTTCTTCCGGCAGGCTGTCGCTCAGATCGGCACCCTTCAGTTCGGCCTCAATGGCCTGGCGCAGGCGATATTGCGGGAGCGCGGCGACGCTGGGATAGACCGGCGTTAGCGTCTTTGGCAAGGGCGAGGAGGGCCGCAACACGCGATAGCGCGGATGCACCATCTCCATGCCGAACAAACCCGCCCGCACCTCGCCAAAGGCGCGCACCGTCACCCCCGGGGTGAGCGCGGCGGCCTGGTTGGGGCGAAAGTGCAAGAGGCGAATGCGCAGCCGATGACCGCTCGCATCCTCGATCTCGAACAACAGTTGCGTGCGCGCGCCGCGTTGTTGTTCCTTGTGCGTCAGGACGCCTTCGACCTGATTGACCTCGCCGGGTCTGAGCTGGAGAAACGGGGTCAGCCGGGTTTCGTCTTCAAAGCGCAGCGGCAGGTGCAAAATCAGATCCGCCGCACGGGCCAGGCCGAGTTGGCGATGAGGATCTTTTTCGCTTGCCACTCAGTCCTCAGTCTCCTAGCACCATCACGCCATCTGCCTCAACCAGGGCGCCGCGCGGCAGGCTGGCGACGCCGACAGCGGCGCGGGCGGGGTAGGGCTGCTGGAAGTATTGCGCCATGATCTCGTTGACCTTGGCGAAGTGACCGAGATCCGTCAGGAATACATTGAGCTTGACCACATCATTCAGGCTGCCGCCGGCCGCATCGGCAACGGCGTGCAGGTTGGCGAAGACGCGGTGAATTTGCGCCTCGATGCCGTCAACCATCTGCATGCTGGCGGGGTCCAGACCGATCTGTCCGGACAAGTACACCGTAGGACCTACTTTAACGGCTTGCGAATAGGTGCCGATGGCGGCGGGCGCGTTGGGGGTGGCGATAATGTTTTTCATGGTTCTTTGGGGCTGGGCGGGGGACGATGGGTATGGCCTTCCGAGGGGTTCTTCAGGCGGTGGATACGAGAGACCTCGGGCAAGGCGCGCATGGCGCGTATCAGGCGCGAGAGGTGGGCCCGATTTTGCACCTCGACGGTGAAGATGAGCTGGGTATGTGCGCTACCGCTGTCTTCGATCATGTGCACATCGTCGATGTTGGAACCCTCGCTGGCGATGATATTGGCAATTCGTGCGAGGACGCCGCGCTGATTCAGGGCGACGACGCGGATCGTGACGCGGAAGACGCGATCCAGTTCGTTGGCCCACTCCACATTGATCCATTTGTCCGGGTCTTCGCGGTAGTGGCTGACCTGAGAGCAATCATGCGTGTGGATGATGAGACCCTGGCTTTTCTTGATCTGGCCGATGATGGGGTCGCCCGGGATGGGGCTGCAGCAACGCCCCATGCGTACGGCGATACCCTCGCTGCCCCGAATCAGGAGAGGGCCCGCGGCCTGGGTGCGGGCGCTGGACGCCTCATCACGCACCAGTAATTGCCGAGCGACGACCACGCCCAACTGCTTGCCGAGGCCAATGTCGGTGAGGGTTTCGGTTCGGCTGTGTCCCGTGGCCCGCGTGTATTTCTGCCATTGGGTGTCGCTGATGGCCTCGGGATCCGAGCCAAAGGCACGCAGGGCCTGCCCCAGAAGCAGGACGCCCAAGGCCTCGGACTCCTGTTGATTGGTTCGCTTGATGGCGCTACGGATCTGGGCGCGGGCCTTGCCCGTGAAGGCGAAGTGCGCCCAGGTTGGATTGGGTGTGACCTGGTTGTCGGTCAGGACCTCGACCCGGTCGCCATTGCACAGCGGGGTTGAGAGCGGGGCCATGTCGCCATTGATGCGCACAGAGTGACAGTGGTTGCCGATCGTGGTGTGAACGGCGTAGGCAAAGTCGATGGCCGTGGCTCCTCGCGGCAAGGACATGATCTGGCCCTTGGGGGTGAAGACATAAACCGCCTCCGGGAACAGGTCCACCTTGATGTGTTCCAGAAACTCGGTCGAATCGCGGCTATCGGCCTGGATGTCGAGCAAGCCCTGCAGCCATTTGTAGGTTTGTTGCTGAGCGGCCGAGAGATCCCCTCCGGCCGACTTGTACATCCAGTGCGAGGCGACTCCGGATTCGGCCAGGTGATGCATGTCGCGCGAGCGGACCTGCACCTCGATCGGGGCACCAAAGGGGCCAAACAGGGTTGTGTGCAGGGACTGGTAGCCATTGGCCTTGCCGATGGCAATGTAATCCTTGAATTTGCCCGGAATGGGCTTGTACAAACCGTGCAGGACCCCCAGTGCGGTATAGCAGGCGAGCTGGTTCTCGGTAATGACCCGGAAGCCGTAGATGTCGTAAACCTCGGCAAAGGTAAGGTGCTTGGCCTGCATCTTGCGGTGAATACTGGCCAGATGTTTTTCACGCTGGGTGACCTCAGCCGTCAGGCCGGCCGCGGCGAGGTGCTGCTGGATATCGGCGCGAATCTTTTCCAGCACGGTAGCGCGGTCGATGCGGGCCTCCCGAATCGCCTTTTCCAGCACCCGATAGCGGGTGGGGTGGAGGTGGCGAAAGGCAAGGTTTTCAAGCTCCTGATAGAGAACATTCAGGCCGAGGCGGTTGGCGATAGGGGCATAGATATCCAGCGTTTCCTGAGCGATGCGCTGGCGTTTGGACTCGTCCATGGCCCCCAGCGTGCGCATGTTGTGGCTGCGATCGGCGAGCTTGATGAGGATGACGCGGACATCGCGCGACATGGCGAGCAGCATCTTGCGGAAGTTTTCTGCCTGCGCATCGGCCTTGCTCTCGAAGTGAATCCGGTCGAGTTTGGTCACCCCATCGACCAGATCCGCGACGGGCTCGCCGAACTGGGCGGCAATATCGGCGCGGGAGATCTCCGTATCTTCGACCACATCGTGCAACAGGGCCGCCACCAGCGTCTGCAGATCCATGTGCCAAGAGGCGAGGATGATTGCGACGGCCAGAGGGTGGGTAATGTAAGGCGTGCCGTCGGCACGCGTCTGCCCGCTGTGCGCAGCCGCACCGTAGGCATAGGCACGCTCAAAGACCTGTTTTTCTTCAGGCTTGAGGTAATCGAGTTCGGGGAGTGGCCCGGGAAGGGCAGGGAAAGAGGGGGCGGCAGAGGCTGGGGTCACCACAGGGATATCCAGGTGGATCGGTGCCGCCACCGATTAGGGCTGAACGCGGCGCAACTCGTCTGTCCCGGTTTTACCCTCGGCGATCTCACGCAGGGCGATGACGGCAGGTTTGTCACGGTTGGCATCGACCCTCGGCTCGGCACCGATGGAAATGCGGCGTGCGCGCCAGCTGGCAATCAGGGTCATTTCAAAGCGGTTGGGAATATGGGTGAGACAATCGTCAACGGTTACGCGAGCCATGGGGTGTTCCTGTCATAAAAGTGGAGCGATTTTACCTCAATTGGCCAGCAATGCGGTGACCAGCGCATGAGTTTCGCTGCGTTGTCGCTGTCGTTGACCTCGGCAGACGGCCAGCAGATCCTCCAGCGCCGTCTCGAAGACATCGTTGATCAGGACATAATCAGAGGCGTGGGCGTGGGCAATGTCATCCTGAGCGGCGGCCAGACGACCGGCGATGATCTCGGCGCTATCCTGACCGCGCCCCTCCAGACGACTCTTGAGCGCCGCCAGCGAGGGCGGCAGGATAAAGATGCCGATGGCCTCCGGGATCAGGGTGCGGATGCGTTCGGCGCCTTGCCAGTCGATCTCCAGCAGGATATCGCTACCCGCCGCGCGCTGAGCCTCGACCCCCGCCCGTGAGGTGCCGTAGAAATTGCCATAGACCTCGGCGCTCTCCAGAAACTCGCCGCGCGCCTGCATGGCCTTGAAGGTTTCGCGGTCAACAAAGTGATATTCCCGACCGTTGACCTCGCCCGGTCGCGGCGCGCGCGTGGTGTGCGAGATCGACAGGTGAATGTGCGGGTCGCGGGCTAGCAGCGCCTTGACCAGGCTGGACTTTCCGGCCCCGGAGGGGGCTGAGACGATAAACAGATTTCCGGACATAATTTCTTTCTATTCAATATTCTGTATTTGTTCTCTCATCTGTTCAATGAGAACTTTCAGATCGACGGCCGCGTGCGAAATATCCAGCGCACCTGCCTTGGAACCGAGCGTGTTGGCCTCGCGGTTAAGTTCCTGCATCAGGAAGTCGAGCCGTTTTCCAGCCGGGCCGCCCTTTTTGAGGGTGTGTTCCACCTCAGCCAGGTGAGCCAGAAGGCGGTCGAGCTCTTCGTCAACATCAATTCGCTGCGCGAACAGGGCCACTTCCTGAACGATGCGCTCCGGCGCCAGATCGGGGGCGAGTTCAACGAGGCGCTTTTGCAGCTTGTCGCGGTACATGGCCACAATCTCGGGGACCCGCGGACGCAGTTGCATGGCCTGCGCACGGATGGCTTGCAAGCGCTCAAGCAGGAGGGCCGTCAGTTTTTCCCCTTCACGCGCACGGGAGGCATTGAAATCGGCAAGAAGGGCATCCATGCGCCCCAGGATGGCGCCTTGCAAGGCCTCGTTGTCGATGGCCGTCTCGCCCATGACCCCCGGCCAGCGCAGCAGTTCGCCCAAACCCAGGGGCTTGGCGTCGGGTGCCAGGCGCTGGGCGCTGGCGGCAAGCTGCAGCAGTCGCTCCAGCATGGAAGTGTCGAGGGTGGTCGGCAGATTGGCGCCGCTTCGGGCCAGAAAATTGATGCGGCATTCCAGCTTGCCGCGCCCGACCTGGGCGCTGATGCGTTCGCGCAAGGCACCTTCCAGCACCCGCAGGTCTTCGCCCATGCGGAAATTGATCTCCAGAAAACGGTTGTTGACGGCGCGCAGCTCCAGGCTGAGGTGGCCATCGGCGACATCGGCGCTGAGACTGGCGTAGCCGGTCATGCTGTGGATAGTGGGCATGGCATTCCAATGTTTGAACGAATTGAAATGATAGCGCAGGCAGTCCGGTTGACGGCACCTAAGGAGGTTAGAATAGCCCCCGTTTTATGCCAATTTCCTGGATTTCTTCCCATGACGGAACTTTCCCGCCCCTCGGGCCGCTCGCCAAACCAGTTGCGCACCGTGCGCATCACCCGCAATTACACCAAACACGCCGAAGGTTCGGTGCTCATCGAATGCGGTGACACAAAGGTCCTTTGCACCGCCAGCGTGCTGGAAAAGGTGCCACCGCATGTGCGCGGCAGCGGCGGCGGCTGGTTGACCGCGGAATATGGCATGTTGCCGCGTGCCACCCACACCCGCGGTGACCGCGAGGCCGCGCGGGGAAAACAATCGGGCCGCACCCAGGAAATCCAACGCCTGATTGGCCGTTCCCTGCGCGCCGCGGTGGACCTGTCCAAACTGGGCGAGCGCACCATTCATGTCGATTGCGATGTGCTGCAGGCCGACGGGGGCACCCGCACCGCCAGCATTACCGGTGCCTGGGTGGCCGTGCATGATGCCGTGGAATGGCTGGTCAAAGAGGGCAAGCTTCCGGCCTCGGTCATCCACGCCCCGGTCGCCGCCATCTCGGTGGGCATTTACCAAGGCGTTCCGGTGCTTGACCTGGATTACGCGGAAGATGTGAATTGCGACACTGACATGAATGTGGTCATGCTGGGCAACGACAACCTGATCGAAGTTCAGGGCACCGCCGAAGGGGTCGCGTTTTCCCGCGGCGAACTCAACCAACTGCTCGACCTTGCCGAGAAAGGCATCCGTGAATTGATGCAGATGCAGCAAGCCGCCATTCCGCACGAGGCCACCCCATGACCCAAAAGATCGTCATTGCATCCAACAACGCGGGCAAGTTGCGCGAGATTGGCCAGATCCTCGCCCCGCTCGGTATTGAGGCCCATCCGCAAGGCGCTTTTGGCGTGCCGGAATGTCCCGAACCGCATGTCACCTTCGTCGAAAACTGCCTGGCCAAGGCCCGCCACGCCAGCGCCCACACCGGCCTGCCGGCATTGGCCGACGATTCCGGCATCTGCGTCGATGCGCTCAACGGCGCCCCCGGCGTCTATTCCGCGCGCTACGCCGGCGAGCCGAAATCTGACCAGCGCAACAACGAAAAGCTGATCGAGGCACTCAAGGGCAACCCGAACCGCAAGGCGCATTACTACTGCGTCATGGTCTATGTGCGCTACGCCGATGACCCGCAGCCCATCCTCTGCGAAGGCGAATGGCACGGCGAAATCATCGACACCCCGCGCGGCGACGGCGGCTTTGGTTACGATCCCTATTTTCTGCTTCCGCAGTTTGGCAAGACCGGGGCTGAATTGTCGGCTGACGACAAGAACGGCATCAGCCACCGAGGCATTGCCCTGCGAGCGCTGGTCGAGCGCTTGAAGGCGAACGGCGCAGCGAGTTAGCGCAGTGGTTTAGGCCCGAGGGCTGGAAATCGGGTCTGACGGCCGCCCCGATTTCTTTCCGAAAACTCGGCTCACATCATCTCAACGACCCATTTTGTGACAGTGGCCGTCGCCAGCGCACACTTGGGGCCGCGCGCAGTGTTGAATGCAGCGTACTCCTCCGCATTCCACATGTTGTAAGTCCGACCGGTGAACTGATGTTGCAACTCTTCACAGGTCAGTCCACCAAACTCGGCCTGGAAACGCTTAACCAACTCATCGCCTTTTTTGAAATTGTTGATGAATCGGCCTTTGTCCAGTTTGTCGCGATCACGCCCGCGCTGGGCCGACAGGGCCATCAAGCCGCCCGTCAGCGCACCGCAAGCCCCTTTGCCTGACAACCCACCGCCACCCGATAACCCATGGCTGGCCTTGATGACGCTGTCCTCAATCACGCCCACCGTCTCTTGAATGGCGGCCAACACGCATTGCGGGCAACAACCGTAATCCAGCTCGTATTGCAATGCCTTTTCATAGGCTTGCCTAGAAAGTTCTGATTTGTCCGGCATGATGCACCCCCGTAGCATTATTACTTTCTAATATTCTACGCCTGAAAATCGGGACAAACCAAAAAGGGCGCAAATCGTCGGGGATCAATGAACCAGAAACCGGGCCTACAAGCGTTGGGCAACACGGCCCCGTTTTGATTACGGCGGGTAAGACGAGACCTCAATGAGGTTGCCATCGGGGTCACGAAAGTAAACCGATGTTATCGGGCCAAGCGCGCCCGTGCGAGGAACCGGCCCCTCTTCGATGTTCACATCGCACTTGCGTAGATGCTCGACGACGGACTCGGGCGACTCGCG
>VGVU01000030.1 GCA_016873905.1 Betaproteobacteria bacterium
GCGATGGACTCGATGAAGGCGATTTCGTCGCCGGAGGCAAGGGCGGTATCGGGTTGCGCGGCGCGCTTGTTGACCATGATCTGCAGGGTGCTACGGGGTTTTGAGAAGGCCTTGTCCCAATCGCCGCCGCGGATGGCGAGCAGGCTCATCAGGCCGGAAATGGTGGCGTGGGAGGGGGGGACACGCAGCGTCTCGCGGCCCAGGCCCAGTTTGCCCATCAGGTCGCCAAAATAATAAATCGTCAGGTTGTGCATGGTGAATTGCTCAGGTGGTGTCAGCCGGTAACCGGCGGATTTTAAACGGGGTTGCTGATTAAAGCCCCAACTCGCCCCACAGCGCATCTACTCGCGCCTTGACTGCCGCGTCCATGACGATGGGGCGGCCCCATTCGCGGGTGGTTTCTCCGGGCCATTTGTGGGTGGCATCCAGACCCATCTTGGAGCCCAGGCTCGGCACCGGTGAGGCGAAGTCGAGGTAATCGATGGGGGTGTTTTCAATGAGCAGGGTATCGCGTGCGGGGTCAACGCGGGTGGTGATGGCCCAGATGACTTCGGGCCACGAGCGAATGTCGATATCGTCGTCCACGACGATGACAAACTTGGTGTACATGAACTGCCGCAGGAAGCTCCACACGCCCATCATTACGCGCTTGGCGTGGCCGGGGTACTGCTTTTTCAGGCTGACGACGGCCATGCGGTAGCTGCAACCCTCCGGCGGCAGGTAGAAATCGGCGATCTCGGGGAACTGCTTTTGCAGGAGCGGTACGAAGACCTCGTTCAGCGCTACCCCCAGAATCGCGGGTTCATCCGGCGGTTTGCCGGTGTAGGTGGAGTGGTAAATCGGGTCGCGGCGCCGTGTCAGGCGTTCGACCGTGAACACGGGGAAACGGGCCTGTTCGTTGTAATAACCGGTGTGGTCGCCGTAAGGGCCTTCCAGCGCGGTGTCGTCGGGATGAATGACGCCTTCCAGGATGATCTCGGCCCGCGCCGGTACCTGCAGGTCGGAGCCGATGGCCTTGGCCACCTCAGTCTTGGCCCCGCGCAACAGGCCGGCGAACTGGTATTCGGACAGCGAATCCGGCACCGGCGTTACCGCCCCGAGAATGGTTGCCGGGTCGGCGCCCAGCGCAACGCAAACGGGAAACGGCTTGCCTGGGTTTTGCGCGGTGAAATCGCGGAAATCCAGCGCGCCGCCGCGATGCGCCAGCCAGCGCATGATGAGGCGGTTTTTGCCAATCATCTGCTGGCGATAAATGCCCAGGTTCTGGCGGGTCTTCTGTGGCCCACGGGTGATGGTGAGGCCCCAGGTGACCAGCGGCGCGACATCACCGGGCCAGCAGGTCATCACCGGCAGGACCGCCAGATCGACCGCATCGCCTTCCAGCACGATCTCTTGGCAAGGCGGGTGGCTGACCACCTTGGGCGCCATGTTGAGTACCTGCTTGAGGATGGGGAGCTTGTCCCAGGCGTCTTTCAGTCCCTTGGGGGGCTCGGGTTCCTTCAGATAGGCGAGCAGGTGGCCAATCTCGCGCAGTCGGGCCGGGTCTTCCTCGCCCATGCCCAGCGCCACACGCTTGACGGTGCCGAACAGGTTGGCCAGTACGGGCGTTGTGTGGCCAACGGGGTTTTCAAACAGGAGGGCAGGGCCACCGGCGCGCAGCACCCGGTCGGCGATCTCGGTCATCTCCAGATGCGGCGAGACCGGCGCGGCAATGCGTTTTAACTCGCCACGCGCCTCCAGTTGGGCGATGAAATCGCGCAGGTCGGCATAGGGCATGGCGTAATGCGCGGAGGGCCTTAGCGGAGGTCTTCAAAGACCTTGATGACACGGGTCACGCCCGAGACCTTGGAGGCGGTCTCGGCGGCCGCATTACCCTCGGCCGGCTTGACGATGCCCATCAGGAAGACGACGCCATTTTCGGTGACGACCTTGATCTGATTGGCGTTTATGCGACGGTCGTTGAACAGCCCCGCCTTCACCTGAGTGGTCAGGAGGACATCGTTGCTACGGGTGACCAGCGAGGTTGGGGCGGCAATCTGCATCTCATTTTTGACTTCGCCCTCGCGCACATTTTCAACCCCGCGTGCGATCTCGCCCACGCGGGCCTTGAGCGCCTCGGTCGGGGCTTCGCCGGTGATCAGGACGCGGCGGTTATAGCTGGTAAAGTTGGCATGCACCTTGTCCAGCTTGGCTTCGGAGGTGCGGTGTGCCGCCTTGAGTTCGATCTCTTCATCCATCAGATAGGTGGTGACCGTGCGGCGATCTTCTGTCATGAGGACACCGACTCCGGCACCGCCGACAATGACCGGGGCACAACCACTGAGAAGGCCTGCGGCCAGAAGAGAAAGGGCAAACAAGAAGGGGCTGCGCATGGAAGCACTCCAGGTGGGACAGGATAGAGGGTTTGGATTATAACGCCTTGTATTAAAAACCATCGAACGCGCTGCGCAGCCATTCCAGATGCGGGCCCTCAATGAGGATGGCGTCAAAGCGGCACAGGGGTTCGTTTGGCAGGAGCATCAGGTAATGGCGGGCCGCGTAGATCAGTCGTTGTTGCTTGTGGTGCGTAATGCTCGCCGCCGCGCCGCCGTAGTCTGTGTGGTGCCGGGCGCGCACCTCGACGAAGACGAGGGTGTCACCGTCCTGGGCAATGAGGTCAATCTCGCCGCCACGACAGCGATAATTGCGCGCAATCAGGGTCAGGCCTTGGCCTTCGAGGAAGGTCGCCGCTTGCCGCTCTGCGGCATCACCGCGTTGCTGGGTTATGCTTCGCCCCGTTTCCATTCTTGTTTTCCCCGGTCTCCATGATGCCAGATGATGCCCAACCCGCCCGGCCTTCGACACTGTATGTCGTGGCAACGCCGATTGGCAACCGGCGCGACATCAGCTTGCGCGCCCTGGATGTCCTGCGCAGTGTGGCGCTGGTGGCCGCAGAGGATACGCGGGTTTCGGGGGCCTTGTTGGCGGCCTATGGAATTCGCGTTCCGCTGTTGTCCTGCCGCGAACATAACGAGCGCGAGGCTGCGTCACGGATTATTGCCGCCTTGGGGGCGGGCGATAGCGTGGCGCTGGTCTCTGATGCCGGAACGCCAGGCATCTCCGATCCGGGCGCGCGCGTTGTGCGGGCCGTCCGGGAGGCGGGCTTTGTCGTGAGCCCGTTGCCGGGGGCGAGCGCCGTTACCGCGGCCCTGTCGGTCGCGGGGATTGAGGGAGACTGGAGCTTCCACGGCTTTCTGCCGCCCAAGACGGCGGCACGGCGCAAGGTGTTGGCGGGCCTGAAGGATCGACCCTGCGCATGGGTCTTTTATGAGGCGCCGCATCGCATTCTGGAGACCCTGGCCGATCTGGTTCAGGAACTGGGGGCGACCCGACGCTGCTTTCTGGGGCGGGAGGTGAGCAAGCACTTCGAGCAGTTTCATGCGGCCTCGTTAGGGGATCTGGTGGGCTGGCTGCAAGCCGATACGGATCGGCAGCGGGGCGAGTTTGTTTTGGTGGTTGAGGCGCCTGAGGCGGATCCGGACGCCGAGAACGCACGGGCCGAGGCGGTGTTGGCGACCCTGATGGAGGAATTGTCGCCCAGCCAGTCGGCCCGACTGGCGGCCCGGCTGACCGGGGTCAACAAATCGACGCTCTATACGCGGGCCTTGGCATTATCTGCAGAGCGGGACGCCGATTAACGGTTCTCACCGTTATACTGCCGCCCGGAGTTGGCTAGACAGTCGCCCGTCACCTGTTTGTGGCGGGAGGAAAGTCCGGGCTCCACAGGGCAGGATGCCAGGTAACACCTGGGCGCTATAAGGCCGCAAGGCCCCAAGGCGACGGATAGTGCAACAGAAACATACCGCCGATGGCCCGGACTTTGACGCTGCAAGGCGGCAAAGTCCTCCTTGAGTGGGGAGGGTTCGCTCTCGCTGCAAAGAGGGGTTGCGCACGAAGGTGCGTGATCAGGGATTTCGCACGAAGGTGCGTGGTCAAGGATTGCACACGAAAGTGTGTAGTCAGGGATTGCGCACGAAGGTGCGTGGTCAGCCCCGCAAGGGGCGGGCACAGGCAAGGGTGAAATCGTGCGGTAAGAGCGCACGGTCGGGCGGGTAACTGTCCCGACGGGTAAACCCCATCCGGAGCAAGGCCAAATAGGCAGACGCGTTTTTCGGAACACCGGCGGCCCGCCGGAGTCTGCGGGTAGGCTGCACGAGGCGGTGCGTGAGCATCGTCCCAGATGAATGACTGTCCACGACAGAACCCGGCTTATCGGCCAACTCCCCCTCCTTTTTTATGGACCCGTGCACGGCCATTGGCGGCTAGTAGTGATGTACTAGTTTGACCAAAGATCGGCGCGTTGTTTCATAACTTACATTAAGTTTGCCTCGCATTTGCATAATAATCCGGGTGGTTTTATTTTTGCGGCCGGGTTGCGTAAGTCCTTGTCCCCATTGAAAATTTCACTTGACGACCGGTTTTTTGCTTCCTATAGTGCAGCCTGGTGGAGATTTGTGGGGGAAAGTGGGTCGTCGGGGTGGTTTCCGGCATCTGCATAGGCGTTATGTTCAGGGGTCATTCGCATCTGGCGTTGGACGGGAAGGGCCGTTTGGCCATTCCGGCGCGTTATCGCGAGCTGTTGCAGGCGCAGTGTGCCGGACGCCTGATCGTCACCCTGGACCCCTCTTCCTGCCTGCTTCTCTACCCCTTCCCGGAATGGGAGCCGATCGAGCGCAAGCTCAATGCCCTGCCCAGCTTTAACCCGGTCAGCCGTCTGATGCAGCGCGTGTTGGTTGGCTCGGCGTCTGATGTGGAATTGGACGGTGCCGGGCGGATCTTGCTGCCCGCGGCCCTGCGTGAGCGCGTGGGCCTGGACAAGGGGGTTGTGCTGGTCGGCCAGGGGAACAAATTCGAGATCTGGTCGGAGACGGCGTGGGCAGCTCTTTACGCCTCGGCCAACGAACTGCCAGGTCAACTGGTGGCGGCCATGCAGGCAGGAGATATCCCGGATGATCTCAGGGACTTCTCGCTGTGAGCGCGTCCGGCGCCCATATTCCCGTCTTGTTGACGGAGGCGGTCGCGGCCCTGGCGATCCGTGCCGATGGCACTTATGTCGATGCCACCTTTGGTCGGGGCGGTCACAGCCGCGCCATCTTGGCGGCCTTGGGCGCGGAGGGGCATCTGATTGCGCTGGATCGCGATCCGCAGGCCATTGCCGAGGGTCAGTCACTGGCGCACAGCGATTCGCGCTTCCAGATCGTTCACGCCCCGTTCAGCCGTCTGGCGGAGACCTTGCAGGCGCTGGGGATCGCGCAGGTCGACGGCATTTTGCTCGACATCGGCGTTTCCAGTCCGCAGATCGATCAGACCGAACGGGGTTTCAGCTTTCGGGGCGACGCACCGCTCGACATGCGCATGGATACGACGACCGGCATGAGTGCGGCGGAGTGGTTGGCCCTGGCGCCCGAGGCCGAGATTGCCGAGGTGGTGCGTGATTACGGCGAGGAGCGCTTTGCGCGGGCGATTGCGCGGGCGATTGTCGCGGCGCGCCAGCAAGAGCCGTTGCTCCGCACACGCCAGTTGGCCGAGATCTGTCAGCGCACCGTCCGGACTCGTGAACCGGGGCAGGACCCGGCCACGCGCACTTTTCAGGCGGTGCGGATTTACATTAACCGGGAGCTTGAAGAGCTGGCGGAGGTCCTCCCGCAGGCGCTGGGTGCATTGTGTCCCGGCGGAAGGCTGGCTGTGATCAGCTTCCATTCCCTCGAAGATCGCCAGGTCAAGCAATTCATGCGTGCAGAGGCGCAGGGGCCGCAGATCCCTGCCGAGGTTCCGATGCCGGCCCATCTTCTGCCGCAGGGGCGTTTGATCCTGGTGGGCAGGGCGATTCGTGCCGGCGCTGAAGAATTGCGCGGCAATCCACGGGCGCGTAGCGCGGTGTTGAGAGTGGCTGAACGGCGGGGTCCGCCATGACCCGGATCGATATCTTTCTTGTGCTGCTCATAACGGTCAGCGCACTGGCTGTTGTGACGGCGCGCCATGAGGCGCGCAAGTTGTTTCTGGATTTACAGCAGGTGCAAAAAACGGGACGCGACCTAGAGGTGGAGTGGGAGCGCCTCTTGCTCAAGCAGGCGAGTTGGGCCATGTACCACAAGGTTGAGGCAATCGCGACTCAGCGTCTTGGGATGAATCATCCGGATGCCTCCCATATTCGTGTGCTGGCTGCGGAGACTGAGCTGAACAGTGGGGCCGTAAATGCCTCGGGGACAGGCTCGTCAGGGCCGAAGGTGGGGCGATGAAAACGCGCCGTTCGCCGTCCATGAAGATTGATCTGCAGCGCTGGCGCATGCAGCTCGTCATGCTGCTGATCTTCGGCGCCTTTATTGGGCTGGTAGGTCGCCTCCTCTATATGCAGACTTTTCAGAAGGACTTTCTGGTCAAACAGAGCGACCTGCGCGTCAAACGAAAGGTCGAGATTCCGGCTCACCGGGGCATGCTGCTGGATGCGCGCGGGGAGCATCTGGCCATCAGCATTCCGGCCGCCGCCATTGTGCTTAATGCGCGCGAGGCGGAGATCACGCCGGCCCAGATCACGCAACTGGCCACGGGGCTGGCGATCAACCGGGCCTGGTTGGAGGGTTTGGTGCGCGACAAGAAGGCCAGCTTTGTCTATCTGCGCCGGCAAGTGCCTGCAGAAGACGCGGAGGCCGTGATGGCGCTCAAGATCAAGGGGGTGAGCAGCCGGCCGGAATATCGTCGTTATTACACGGCGGGCGACACGATGGCGCAGGTCCTTGGCGTGACCAATGTGGAAGACAAGGGATTGGAAGGCATTGAGCTGTCCTATCAATCGGCGTTGGCCGGAGTGCCTGGTCTGAAGTCGGTCATTCGCGACCGCTCGGGCAACATTGTCGAGGAGTTGGATCTCGTCCGTTTGCCTAAGCATGGGCATGATCTGACGCTCAGTCTCAATTCACAGATCCAGTATCTGGCCTACCGGGAATTACAGGCGGCCTTTGAAAAATTCCGCGCGCAAAGGGCCAGCGCCGTGGTTCTGGATGCGCGCACGGGAGAGATTCTGGCCATCGCCAATTATCCGGCCTACAACCCGAATGATCGCGCGACGATGACTCAGGCGCGGGCGCGGAATCATGCGGCAGTCGATGCCTTCGAGCCAGGTTCGACCATGAAGCCGATCTTTATCTCTGCGGCGCTTGAGCGCGGAATTGTCAAACCGTCCAGTCGCTATGATGCCAGCGAGAATCTGGTGCTCTCGGGCAAACAGATTCGCGACACACATCCCAAGGGCGTCATCACGGTGGCTGAGGCCATTCAGGTGTCGAGTAATGTCGTGATGGCCAAGATCGCCGTCAGCATGGACGACAGCGATATCCATGACATCTACACCCGCAGCGGCTTTGGCAAGGCGCCGGGTTCGGGCCTGCCCGGCGAGACCCGAGGTCAGATGCACAGCTTGAAGTCCAAGTGGAAGCCCATCGAAAAAGGGGCCCTGGCCTATGGCCACGGCATTTCCATCAGCCTGCTTCAGTTGGCGCGGGCCTACACCATGTTCGCCAATGACGGGTTGTTGATGCCGCTGACGGTTGAGAAACGCAGCGCTCCGGTGGTGGGTGAGCGGGTGATTAGCCAAGCGACGGCACAACAGGTGCGGACGATGCTGGAGATGGTGACGCAGGAGGGGGGTACGGCACCCAAGGCGCGTGTGCCCGGGTATCGCGTGGCAGGCAAGACGGGCACCGCGCACAAATTGATCGACGGCTCTTTTGCGGGCAATCGCTATAGCGCCTCTTTCGTGGGCATGGCCCCGGCCTCCAATCCTCGCGTGGTCATCGCTGTCATGGTGGATGAGCCGAGTACAGGCGTCTATTACGCGGGTGAGGTCGCCGCGCCGGTGTTCTCGCGCATCATGGCCGGCACCTTGCGTTTCCTCGCCTTGCCGCCGGATGCGCCGATGCAATCTTTGCCGCCGGTGCGTACCCCGGTGGTGGCGGAGGCGGTATGACGGATTCCCGGCTTGACACCCTGCTGGCCGCCTTGCGCGAGCGTATGCCACGCGCCGCTCTGACCGCAGACAGCCGCCGCGTGCGGCCCGGCGACATTTTCCTGGCCTGGCCCGGCGCGGTGCATGATGGCCGCGCCCATATCGCCGCAGCGGTGGAGGCGGGTGCGGCTGCCGTGGTCTGGGAGCCCGCCGAGTTTGTGTGGCCAGCGGATGTCCGCGTTGAGAACTTTGCGCTGGCGGGTCTGGCGCGCCTGGCGGCCAGGTTGGCGGTCGAGTGGTATGGCGATCCATCCAGCCGCTTGTGGAGCATTGGCATTACCGGCACCAACGGCAAGACCTCTTGTTCGCACTGGATCGCCGAGGCGCTGACGCGTGTTGGTCGCAAGACCGCCATTGTCGGCACCCTGGGCAACGGTCTCGTCAATGCCATGCACGGCAGTAGCCACACCACGCCGGATGCCGTCACGCTCCAAGGCCTGCTGGCCGGGTTTGCCGATGAGGGGGCTGCGGCGCTGGCCATGGAGGTGTCTTCACATGCGCTCGACCAGGGCCGTGTAACCGGCATGCATTTTGATGTGGCCGTGCTCACCAATCTGTCGCGCGACCATCTCGATTATCACGGCGATATGGAGGCTTACGCCGCCGCCAAGTCACGGTTGTTTGCCTGGCCAGGACTCAAGGCCGCCGTGCTCAATCTGGATGACGCGCTGGGTGCGCGCCTCGCCACCGAGCTGGCCGGGCGTGTGCCGCAGGTGCTGACTTACGGCATCCATCAGGGCGATATCCACACCGAGGCCTTGCAGATGGATGCGGACGGCGTGCGTTTTATGCTGGTTACGCCCGTGGGCACTGTGGCCGTGCGCTCACCGCTGTTGGGCCGTTTTAATGCCGAAAATCTACTGGCGGTGTCTGGGGCCTTGCTGGCCAGCGGCCTGTCGCTGGCCGAGGTGGCGGCACAACTGGAACAGTTCACGCCGGTGGCCGGGCGTCTGCAAGTGCTGCCGCGTGAAGCGGGCGGCCCACGGGTGGTCATTGACTACGCCCACACCCCGGATGCGCTGGAAAAAGTGCTGGCAACGCTGCGCCCGATTACCGCCGGTCGCCTGTGTTGCGTATTCGGTTGTGGGGGTGGGCGCGATCGCGGCAAGCGGCCCTTGATGGGGACGGCCGTCGCCCAGGGCGCGGACTGCGCCATTGTCACCAGTGACAACCCGCGTCATGAAGACCCCCAGACCATCCTGAACGACATCCTTGTTGCCATGCCCGCCGGGCAGCGCGCCCTGGTTGATCGCGGTGCCGCCATTCTCGCGGCCATCGCGGAGGCTGAGGCCGACGATGTGGTGCTGATCGCGGGCAAGGGTCACGAGAATTACCAAGAGATTGGCGGGCAGCGCCTGCCGTTCTCGGATGCCGCCGTTGCCCGGCAGGCGTTGAAGAACCGAGGAAGTACGCATGAGATTGCTTGAAGCCGCCGCCGCATTGAAGGCCAATGCCATCGGCTCCGATGTCGCGTGGGATCGCGTCGTTACCGACAGCCGTGGCGATGTCGCCGGGGCCTTGTTCGTTGCCCTGCGGGGTGAGCATTTTGATGCCCACCTGTTCGTTGCCGATGTGCTGGCGCGCGGGGCCGCAGCCGTGATGATCGCTGCGGATTCCGGGCTTGATGTGTCCCCCGCCCTCGTGGTGGCAGACACCCGCATCGGCCTGGGCCAACTCGCGGCCTGGCATCGCCGCCAGATGCCGGCCAGGCTGGTGGCCATCACGGGTAGCAACGGCAAGACCACGGTGAAAGAAATGACGGCCGCCATCCTGCGCGCTGAGGCGGGGGAAGACGCGGTTTTGGCCACCCAGGGCAATCTCAACAACGACTACGGGCTGCCGCTGACCCTGCTGAAACTGACCGCAGCGCATCGTTATTGCGTGGCCGAGATGGGCATGAACCACGCTGGCGAACTGGATTACCTGACGCATATCGCCACGCCGGATGTGGCCCTGGTCAACAACGCCCAGCGCGCCCATCTGCAAGGCCTGGGTACGCTGGAGGCGGTGGCTCGCGCCAAGGGTGAGATTTATGCCGGGCTGCGCGCGGAGGGTATCGCCATCATCAACGCCGACGATGCCCATGCCGGGCTGTGGCGCACTCTGGTCGGCGCCCACCCGGTGCTGACCTTTGGCCTGGGGGAGAACGCCGACATTCGCGCCGAGCGTTCGGCCCTCAATCCGCCGTCCGCATCCCTGACCTTGCACACCCCGCAGGGCCGTATCGAAACTCCGTTCGCTGCGCTGGGCGAACACAACACGCGCAACGCGGCGGCCGCAACGGCTGCCGCCCTGGCGTTGGGCGCGTCGAGCGATGCCGTGGCTCGCGGTCTGGCGGGTTATGCCGGGGTCAAGGGTCGCCTGCAGATGCACGACTGCATTCTGGGGGCGCGTCTGATCGACGATACCTACAACGCCAATCCCGATTCGGTGTCGGCGGCCATCGCTGTACTCGCCGCCTTGCCGGGCGAGCGGATTCTGGTGCTGGGGGATATGGGTGAGTTGGGGCCGGACGCCGCCGCCTTGCATGCTGAAATTGGCCAGCGTGCCAAGGCCGCCGGCATCCATCGTCTGCTCGCCTTCGGCGCTTTGGCTGTGCATGCGGCGCGGGCCTTTGGCGAGGGCGGCCAGCATTTTGAGTTGATCGAAGATCTGTTGGCTGGGGTGGAGCAGGCGCTGGGTCCGCAGGTGACGGTGCTGGTGAAGGGTTCGCGCTTCATGAAGATGGAGCGTGTGGTGCAATCCTTTGTGGAGGCGAAGTTATGCTCTTGATGTTGGCTCAGTGGCTTGGCCACGATGTGCGTGCCTTCAATGTGTTCCAGTACATCACCCTGCGGGCGGTGCTGGCGGCGCTGACGGCGCTGGCGATTTCCTTCGTTATCGGCCCGGCCTTGATTCGCTGGCTGGCGGCCAAAAAGGTCGGCCAGGCCGTGCGCACCGATGGACCGCAAACTCATCTTGTCAAACAAGGCACGCCGACCATGGGTGGAGTGTTGATTCTGGTCGCCATTACCTTGACTACGCTGCTGTGGGCGGATCTTTCCAGCCGCTATGTGTGGGCAACGCTGGTGACGCTGATGGGTTTCGGCATCATTGGCTGGGTCGATGACTGGCGCAAGGTGGTGTACCGCGACCCGAAGGGCCTGGCCTCGCGCTGGAAATATTTCTGGCAGTCGGTGATCGCCCTTATCGTGGCGCTGTGGCTGGCCTATTCCGCACATCTGCCCGCACAAACCGAGCTGATTGTGCCCTTCTTCAAGGAAGTCGCCATTCCACTGGGCACTGTCGGTTTCGTCATCCTGGCCTATTTTGTCATTGTCGGCGCCAGCAACGCGGTCAACCTGACCGATGGCGCAGACGGTCTGGCCATCCTGCCGACCGTGATGGTGGGCGGCGCGCTGGGCATCTTCGCCTATGTCGCAGGCCACGCGGTGTTCGCAAAATATCTGGTGCTCCCCTACATTCCGGGGGCCGGCGAACTGGTCATCATCTGCTCCGCCATCGTCGGCGCAGGTCTCGCCTTCTTGTGGTTCAACGCCTATCCCGCCGAGGTATTCATGGGCGATGTCGGTGCGCTGGCCTTGGGCGGCGCGCTGGGCGTGATCGCGGTCATCGTGCGTCAGGAGATCGTGCTGTTCATCATGGGCGGCGTGTTCGTCGCCGAAACGGTGTCGGTGATGATCCAGGTCGCCAGCTACAAATTGCGTGGCAAGCGCGTCTTCCTGATGGCACCCATCCATCACCACTTCGAGATCAAGGGCTGGAAGGAAAACCAGGTCGTGGTGCGCTTCTGGATCATCTCGATGATGCTGGTGTTGATTGGCCTCTCAACCCTGAAGCTGAGATAGACATGTCCCGCGCACGCACAGACATCAACGGTATCAAGGCCCTGGTCGTAGGACTGGGCGATACCGGTGCGTCTTGCGTGCGCTGGTTATTGGCGCAAGGGGCCGTGGTGCGCGGTACGGACTCGCGTGAAGCACCGCCGCATGCGGCCATCTTGCCAACGGAGTCTCTGACCCTGGGCCGTTTCGACGCCGCAGATTTCGCCTGGGCCGAGATGATTGTGGTCAGCCCCGGCGTTGCTGTGGCCACGCCCGAGATTGCCGCTGCGGCCAAGGCGGGAAAGGATATCGTCGGCGATGTCGAGCTCTTTGCCCGCGCCCTTGCGGAGGATGCCAGTCAGGTCATTGCCATCACCGGATCCAACGGCAAGAGCACCGTTACCAGTCTGGTTGGGCATCTATGCGCCGCCGCTGGCAAGGAGACCGTCGTGGCCGGCAATATCGGCCTGCCGGTTCTGGACGCGCTTCTGGCTGGAAAAC
>VGVU01000031.1 GCA_016873905.1 Betaproteobacteria bacterium
TCCGTGCCGATGCCGGTGGTGCCAGCCTGGCCGGCCGTCAAGGAATGATCAATGCCCTGCGCCGTCTGCAATCCCTGCACGATCCCGTACCGTTACCGGACAAGATGGCGGCCTTCGGCATCAATGGCGGCCGGCCCTCCGGAATCCGCGCCCTGTTCACCACCCACCCGCCGCTGGAAGATCGCATCGCCGCGTTGGAAGCCGCCCGCTAAACGCACCCCCTTGCCAGAAAGTCCCGCATGGACGCCGTCAGCACCGCCGTCCCGCCCCTCTTTTGGGCGGGTTTTATCGCCTTCGTACTCGCCATGCTGGCGCTGGATCTCTTTGTCCTCGGCGGCAAAAGTGCGCACAAGGTTTCGGTGCGCGAATCGCTCGGTTGGACCGTGGTCTGGATTTCGCTGGCGCTGCTTTTCTGCGCCCTGTTCTGGAGCTGGCTAGACAACACCGCGGGCCGCGCGGTCGCCAACACCAAGGCACTCGAATTCCTGACGGGCTATCTCATCGAGCTGTCGCTCTCTGTCGACAACATTTTCGTCTTCATCATGATCTTCACCTTCTTCGCGGTGCCCGCGGAGTATCAGCGCCGGGTCTTGGTTTACGGCGTGTTGGGCGCAATCGTGATGCGCGCAGTGATGATTCTTGGCGGTGCCTGGCTGGTGCAGCAGTTCCACTGGATTCTTTACCTGTTCGGCGCCTTTCTGGTCATCACCGGCTTCAAGATGCTGATCTTCGCCGAGGCCGAAAGCGATCTCGCCCAAAACCCGATCCTGAAGTGGATGCGCGGCCACCTGCGCATCACCCACGAATACCACGCCGAGAAGTTCACGGTGATGCGCGACGGCGTGCGCTGGTTCACGCCCATGTTCCTGGTGCTGGTGCTCATCGAGACCTCGGATGTGATTTTCGCGGTGGATAGCATCCCGGCCATCTTCGCGGTCACCACCGACCCGTTCATCGTCTTCACCTCCAACATCTTCGCCATCATGGGGCTGCGCTCGCTGTATTTTCTGCTCGCTGATCTCAATGGCCGCTTCCACCTGCTGAAATACGGGCTGGCCTTCGTGCTGGTGTTTGTCGGCACCAAGATGTTGATCGTCGATTTCTACAAGGTGCCGATTGGCCTGGCGCTGGGTATCGTCGCCCTGATTCTCCTGAGTTCGATAGCTGCCAGCCTGATCGCAACGCGCAAGCGCACGCCACCGTCGCACTAACCCATGCGGCGCTTCATCCCCAGCCGTGAGCGCATCCTCGCCAACCGATGGTTGCGCTGGCTGGTACCGTTTCTCGGTCACCCGCGGCTCTGGCACTGGTCGCGGCGCGGGGTAGCCGCCGGCGTCGCCATCGGCGTGTTTTTTGGCCTCCTGATCCCCGTCGCGCAGATTCCGCTCTCTGCCGCCGGCGCCATCGTCTTGCGCGCCAATGTCCCGGCAGCGGCGGCCAGCACCCTGGTAACCAACCCCGTCACCTTCGCACCCATCTATTACGCCGCCTATCAACTCGGAGTCTGGGTCACGGGCGCTGAAGACTCGGGCCCACCGCCCGCGCAAACAACGCAGATGGCACAAGGTCCAGAAAGCAAAGAAGGGGCGCAAGCGGCCCCGGACGGATTCTGGCAACGCCTCGGCGCCATCGGCCTACCGCTCGTGGTCGGCCTCGCCATTACCGCCAGCGTCGCCGGCCTCACCAGCTATGCGCTCATCAGTATCGGCTGGTATTGGCTCGTCAAATACCAACGCTGGCGCAAGCGCAAAGGCCTTCGCGGGCGCTGAACCACTCACCCCCGCGGATGGTGTTGGGCGTGGAGTTGTTTCATGCGTTCACGGGCGACATGGGTGTAGATCTGGGTGGTGGCGATATCGGCATGGCCGAGCAGCATTTGCACCGCGCGCAGGTCGGCGCCGTGATTGAGCAGGTGGGTGGCGAAGGCGTGGCGCAGCGTGTGCGGCGACAGCGCACTGCGAACGCCCGCGCACACAGCGTGGCGTTTGATGAGGTACCAAAACGCCTGCCGGGTCATGGCGCCGCCGCGGGCGGTGACGAACAGGGCCGCGCTGACCCGCCCGTTGAGCAGCGCATTACGCGCCTCGCGCAGATAGCGGGCGAGCCAGTCGAGCGCGACTTCGCCGAGCGGCACCAGCCGTTCCTTTCGGCCTTTGCCCATCACGCGCACGACGCCCATTTGCATCTGCACGGCGGCATACGGCAACCCCACCAGTTCGCTGACCCGCAAGCCGCTGGCGTAGAGCACTTCCAGCATGGCGCGATCGCGCAGCCCTTGCGCTGTGGCCAACGGCGGGGCCGCGAGCAGGGCCTCAACCTCCGCCTCGCTCAGGTTTTTCGGCAAGGGTCGGGGCAGACGCGGGGCCTCGATGTTGAGGGTCGGATCATCGCTGCGCGCCCCTTGGCGCAACAGCCAGCGGTAATAACGACGCAGGGCCGTGAGCTGGCGGGCCAGGCTACGAGCGGCGATTCCCTGTTGCAGGGTGCGCTCGGCCAAGAAGGATTGAATGCTGACGGCATCGGCTGTCTGCAAATCCGCACCGCGCCCTTTGCTCCACAACGCGAATTGGGTCAGATCGCGGCGATAGCTTTCCAGGCTGGTCGGAGCCAGGCCGTCCTCCAGCCAGAGGGCGTCGCAAAAGGCGTCGAGTTCAGGAAGGACAGCAGCCTTCATGCGTCAGCAACCAGCGTTTTACGGTCAGAGGGAAGGGGTCTTGCCGCGGATCCCGGGTATGCATGAAACCGCCCAGCCCGGTCGCAGACAGTACGCGATGGCATGGAATGATGAGGGGAATGGGGTTGTCGCCCAAGGCCTGCCCGACCGCCCGGGCGCCGCTGCCAAGCTGCCGCGCCAGGCTGCCGTAGGTCGTGGTCTGGCCAGCCAGAACCGTGTTCAACGCGGCCCAGACCCGTTGCCTGAACGGGGTGCCGACCAGGGCCAGTGGCAACGCAAACCGCTGCGCCGGATCGTCAAAATAGGCCTCCAGCGCCCGGGCTACCGGACGGATGGCTGCCGGGATCTGTTGGCGCCCAGCCGGCAGAAAGACCAGTTCGGCCAGCCGCTGGCCGCTCATGCGCACGCCCAGAGCCCCGAAGGGCGCCGGGACAATCCCGTCAAAGCGCAGCGGAGAGGGCGCGGCGATACCAGTCATGGAAGTGCACCATGCCATCTTCGGTGGGCGATTGATAGGGCCCCGCCTCATTCAGGCCCTGACGATAGAGGGCGTGACGACCGCGATGCATGCCGTAACAGATGTCGTCGTCCTCGACGGCCGTTTCGCGATAAGCCGCCTGCTCAGCCGCAACGAACTCGCGCTCGAACAAGGCAATGTCCTCCGGGTAATAGAACTCGACCACATTGAGGCAGGACTCCACGCCCGTCGGCACGATGTGCGAGACCACCAGGGTATGCGGATACCACTCCACCATAATGTTGGGATAGAGGGTCAGCCAGATCGCGCCCTGTTTCGGCTCGCGTCCCTCGTTGTAACGCTGCACCTGCTTGCGCCAGGTGTCGTACACCGGCGAGCCGGCGCGGTTCAGATGGTCATACACGCCCACCGTCTGCACGGACCAGTTGGCCCCGTATTCCCACTTCAACTGGTCACAATCGACGAACTGGCCAAGGCCCGGGTGATACGGCACCACATGGTAGTCCTCCAGATAGACCTCAATGAAGGTCTTCCAGTTGAAGGCGTATTCGGTGACGGTCGTCTTGTCATAGACAAAACCGCTGAAATCGAGATCCGCCGCCGCCCGCATTCCGGCCAGGTCGGCATTGACATTGCGCGCGCCCTCGAAGAGCAGGCCATGCCAGTTCTGCAAGGGCTTTTTGCCCAGATGCAGGCAGGGGTTGTTGGGGAACTGCGGGGCGCCCATCAACTGGCCTTCGAGGTCGTAGGTCCAGCGATGGAAGGGGCAGACAATGTTCTGCGCCTGGCCGCGGCCCTTCAACATCAGGGCCTGGCGATGCCGGCAGACATTGGACAGCAGCTCCACCCCGCCGGAGTTTCGTACCAGCATCTTGCCGCCCCCGGCATACCAGTCAAGGACCTGGTACTGCCCCAGTTCCGGCACCATGTGCTCATGACCCACATAGCCGGGCCCTGGACGGAACAGGCGTTCCATCTCCAGTTCGTAAATCTCTGGGGCAAAGTAGCTCTCCACCGGCAGGGCCTGGCCCATTTGGCCCAGCGTGGAGGCTCGTATCAATTCGGACATGAGTTGAAACACATGGAAAACACTGGAATTGGACGGATTATCCCCTCGCTAAACCGCCCGGGCAACCGCGCGCAGGCCCTTGGAAATGACTTTATCGGCTATCATCACCGGGGTACACGCACCCTGCCGATCATGAGCAAAACCACTAAGACCACCGCGCCCAAAGATTTTGAGACCGCCCTCGCCGAGCTGGAATCTCTGGTTGCCACCCTGGAGGCGGGCGATCTCGCCCTGGAGGCCTCGCTGACAGCCTACAAACGCGGCGTGGAACTGACCCGCTTCTGCCAGCAATTCCTGTCTCAGGCCGAGCAACAACTCGCCGTACTGGAAAACGACAGCCTCAAACCCCTGATTCTGGATACCGCCGGTGATGCCTGATTTTGCCGCGTGGTCGCGTGCCCTCCAGGCACGCATGGAATCCACCCTCGAACACGCCATTCCAGCCCATGTTGCGCCCGAGCGCCTGCACGAGGCCATGCGCTATGTCTGCCTGGGTGGTGGCAAGCGCGTGCGCCCGCTGCTCGTCTTTGCTGCCGCCGAGGCGGTGGGTGGCGACCCGGTCCGTGCCGAGGCAGCTGCCTGTGCGGTTGAACTGATCCATGTCTATTCGCTCACTCATGACGATCTGCCCTGCATGGATGACGACGACCTGCGGCGCGGCAAGCCAACCTGCCATGTGGCCTACGACGAGGCCACCGCGCTCCTGGTCGGCGATGCCCTGCAAGCGCTGGCCTTCGAGCAGCTGGCGCGCAAGGGGCTGCACGAAGACGCCGCCACCCAGATCGAGATGCTGCACCTTTTGGCCCACGCGAGCGGCTCACGCGGCATGGCCGGCGGTCAGGCAGTTGATCTCTCCAGCACGGGAAAACAGCTTGATCTGGCTGAGCTGGAGTTTATGCATATCCACAAGACCGGCGCCCTGATCCGGGCGGCCACCCTGCTCGGCGGCCTGTGCGGGCAACCCCTGACGGCCGCGCAGCGAAGCGCCCTGGAGCGTTATTCCCACTGTATCGGCCTCGCCTTTCAGGTGATGGATGATTGCCTCGACGCCGAGGCGGATACGGCCACCCTAGGCAAGACAGCCGGCAAGGACGCCGCCCACGGCAAGGCCACTTACCTCACCCTGATGCCGGCGGCCAAGGCTCGCGCCTATGCCCACACGCTGGTTGAGGAGGCCTGCACGGCGGTGGCCCTCTTCGGCAATAACGCCCGGAGACTGGTCGAGATCGCCCACTTTGTTGTCACGAGGGCTTATTAAGTGAGCGCCCCGGCCACCCCCCTTCTTGACCGCATCACCAGCCCGGCCGACCTGCGCAGCCTCAGCCTGGAGGAGCTCCGCGCCCTCGCTGGCGAGCTCCGCAACGACATCATCCACAGTGTCTCGAAGACGGGCGGGCATTTTGCCTCCAACCTCGGGGTAGTCGAACTCACCATCGCCCTGCATCGGGTCTTTGACACGCCCGATGAGCGCCTGGTCTGGGATGTAGGCCACCAGACCTACGCACACAAGATCCTCACCGGTCGCCGCAACCGGATGCCCACCCTGCGCCAAACGGATGGCCTCTCGGGCTTTCCAAAACGCGAAGAAAGCCCATACGACAGCTTTGTGGCTGGCCACTCCAGCACCTCGATCTCTGCCGCGCTGGGCATGGCCATCGCCGCAAAGCGGGCGGAATCAAACCGCCGCGCCGTGGCCATCATCGGCGATGGCGCCATGTCTGCCGGTATGGCCTTCGAGGCCCTCAACAATGCCGGCGCGGCCGATGCCAACCTGATCGTGGTGCTGAACGACAACGAGATGTCGATCTCGAACAATGTCGGCGCCCTGTCGAATTACCTGACCCGTCTCCTGTCCGGGCGTTTTTACAATACGATGCGCCGCCAGGGCGAAAAAATCCTCGCCACGCTGCCGCCGCTCTACGAGTTGGCTCGCCGAGCCGAAGAACACATGAAGGGGATGGTGACTCCCAGCACCCTGTTCGAGGAATTTGGCTTCAACTATTACGGTCCCATCGACGGTCACGACTTACCGACCCTGATCACCACGCTGGCGAATCTGAAAAAGCTGGAGGGGCCGCAGCTACTTCATGTCGTCACCAAGAAGGGCAAAGGCTACGAGCCGGCCGAGTGTGAGCCGACCTTATACCACGGCGTGGGCAAATTCAAGGTCGAGGCCGGCTTTGAGACCACCACCGGCAACCAGCCCACCTATACCGAAGTGTTCGGCCAATGGCTTCTTGATCAGGCCGCGGCTGACCCGCGCCTCTACGCCATCACGCCCGCCATGAGTGAAGGGTCCGGCATGGTGGCCTTTGCCGAACGCCATCCTGGCCGCTATTTCGATGTCGGCATCGCCGAACAGCATGCGCTCACTTTTGCGGCCGGCCTTGCCTGCGAAGGCGTCAAGCCCGTGGTGGCCATCTACTCGACCTTCTTGCAACGCGCTTACGACCAGCTCATCCACGACATTGCCCTGCAAAATCTGCCGGTGCTGCTCGCCGTCGATCGCGGCGGCCTGGTCGGCGCCGATGGCCCGACTCACGCCGGGGCGTTTGACCTCTCCTTCCTGCGCTGCATCCCCAACATGATCATTGCCGCACCATCTGATGCGGCCGAGTGTCGGCGCCTGCTCTCAACCTGTTATCAACACCCGGGTCCGACCGCCGTGCGCTATCCGCGTGGTGCCGGCCCTGCCGTCGAGGTCCCCGCCGATCTTGACACTGTGCCGATCGGCAAAGGCGTTGTCCGTCGCCACGGCAAAGAGATCGCCATCCTCGCCTTCGGCAGCCGTGTTGCCGCCGCGCTGACCGCTGCCGAGGCCGTCAATGCCACCGTGGTGGATA
The DNA here is from genome assembly GCA_016873905.1 of Betaproteobacteria bacterium. Taxonomy (GTDB): domain Bacteria; phylum Pseudomonadota; class Gammaproteobacteria; order Burkholderiales; family Thiobacillaceae; genus QYQG01. Next base: position 7,065 of record VGVU01000031.1, read on the forward strand.
TGCGTTTCGTCAAACCGCTCGACATCGACCTCATCCTCGCGCTGGCTGAGACCCACCGCACACTGGTGACCGTTGAAGAAAACGCCCTGGCTGGTGGCGCCGGCTCGGCCGTAGCCGAGGCCTTGACCGCGAGGGGCATCACCATCCCGGTCCATCATCTGGGCCTGCCCGACCGCTTTATCGAACATGGTGATCCGCAAACCTTGCTGACGCGTTGCGGGCTGGATGCCTCCGGGATCGAGAACCGGTTACACGCATTACTTGACTAATTTACTTTGGTATTGGTCTCAGGTAGAATTCACGCCATACCTTCCTACGGAATTGCCCCAATATGTCCCAGAACGACCGCAACGCTGACTGCCAGAGCGCCTGCAACACCGATGCCCCTTGTCCGGCCACCGAGACCATCGCCGATGTGCAGAACTATGCCGACACCCGTCAGATTGCCATCGACAAAGTGGGCATCAAGGCCATTCGCCACCCGATCAAGGTCGCCGACAAGTCCCAGGGCGTGCAACATACCGTAGCCAGCTTCAACATGTATGTGTACCTGCCGCACCACTTCAAGGGTACGCACATGTCGCGCTTTGTGGAGATTCTCAACAGCCATGAGCGGGAAATCTCGGTCGAGAATTTCGAACAGATGCTGCGTCAGATGGTCGAGCGTCTGGAGGCCGAATCCGGTCATGTCGAGATGAGTTTCCCTTACTTCATCAGCAAGGCCGCGCCGGTATCCGGCGTACAGAGCACGATCGACTACGATGTCACCTTCATCGGAGAGGTGGACAAGGGCGAATACCGGCAGTGGATCAAGGTCGTGGTGCCCGTCACCAGCCTGTGCCCCTGTTCCAAAAAGATCTCGGACTACGGCGCCCACAACCAGCGCTCGCATGTCACCTTGACGGTACGCACCAACAGCTTCGTCTGGATCGAAGAGATCGTCCGCTTTGCCGAGGACAACGGCTCTTGTGAACTCTGGGGCCTGCTAAAGCGCCCGGATGAGAAATATGTCACCGAGCGCGCCTACGACAACCCCAAGTTCGTCGAAGACCTGGTGCGCGATGTGGCCGCATCCCTCAATGCCGATACGCGCATTGATGCCTATGTCGTCGAAGCCGAGAACTTTGAGTCCATCCACAATCACTCGGCCTACGCCCTGATTGAGCGCGACAAGTCCCGCTAGACCAAACGAATCGGCCCAACAAATCGGTCAAACGAATCGACCCGAGGGCTGGCCTACAAAGCCGGCAGGGGTTACTCCGGCTCCCGGCGCCGCCAATAATGCGCAAAACGCGGGATTCCCTCGCTTGTGCGCCCCGTATAGCGATAGGTCACCGTACTGCCAACCGGCGGCGGATCCTGCCGAACGGCATCGCTAAACCCGGTACCCAGATTGAACTCCAGCCCCTCCGGCGAACGCACCCGCAGCGCGCCCATGCGCCCGGCGTGTTTGCCCTGGCCCGGTTGATGGGCAATGACAACCGCCTCGGCATCCTGCCAGGGTTTCAGCTTCAACAAGGCCTCTGAACGACCGGTGACATAGACGGCATCCGCCCGGTGCAACATCAAACCCTCACCGCCCTGTGCAACCACGGCCTCCAGACGCTGCTTCAACTCGGCCCGATCGGCCACCCGGAACTGTTCCACTGTCTGTATCCAGTACCGATTAACATGCACCACGAGGCGGCGCATCGCCGCGATCCGCGTTGTGAAATCCCCTTCGGCGCCCGGGATCTCAAAGATCATGTAACGCACGGCCCGCCATTCCTCATCCAGCGGCACCGCGCGCCGCACGGTCGCGGAGAGTCGTTCGAAGGCCCCGCGCCCCATCCACAACTCGCCGTCGAGCGGGATCTTGGGCAGGCTGGCGACAAACCAATCCGGCGCGGCGATACGCCGCCCGCTGCGAAACATCAGGGCCTGACCATCCCAATAGGCCCGCACCCCATCCATCTTCTCGCTGACCCAGTAGTCTGCCGGATCCACCGTGTCTGAATAGACCTCGGCCAGCAATAACTCGGCGGCCCACGCGGAGGGCATGACCCACCCCGCCAGCATGGCCAGACAAAATTTCCGTCGCTCCATTTAACCCCCTTGTTTTCGTCCTTGCTTTCGTCAAGACCATCCGTTTATAGCGATGGCATAATGGCGCAAATTTTCGCCTGCCATCATGAAACCCGTCACCATTTTCCGCCATACCCCCAGCGAGGGGCCCGGACATATTGCCGAATTCCTGCGTGCACAGGGCATTCCGTTTGTGCTTCACCTTGTTGATCAGGGCAACCCGATACCCACCTCCGCGACCGACAGCTCGGGCCTGGTCTTTATGGGCGGGCCGATGAGCGTCAATGATGACTTGCCCTGGATCGCCGACAGTCTGGCCCTGATTCGCGCCGCCGTCACCGCCGACATTCCGGTGCTGGGCCATTGTCTGGGCGGCCAGCTCATGGCCAAGGCGCTCGGCGGCACGGTATCGGCCAACCCGGTCAAAGAAATCGGTTGGGGCCCCGTCACCCCCCTTGGTGGCCCGATTGCGCAACACTGGCTGGGGGATACCCAACCATTCGACGCCTTTCACTGGCATGGCGAGACCTTCTCGATTCCCGATGCGGCAACACGCATCCTGGAAAGTGCCTACTGTCCCAACCAGGCCTTTGCGCTGGGCCCGCATCTGGGCCTGCAGTGCCATGTCGAAATGACCGCGCCCATGATCAACGAATGGTGTCGCGTCGGGGCCGACTATCTGGCCGGGGCGGCAGACAGTCCCGCCGTGCAAAGCGCCGCTGTCATGCAGGCCGAAACACCCGCCAAATTGCCCGCCATGACGGCCATCGCCGACCGACTGTACGGCCGCTGGATTCAGGGGCTCCGGCCATGAACCTCCTCGTCGGTGATATTGGCGGCACCCACACCCGCCTCGCCATTGCCGAGGTTGGCATCGGCAACAAGGTTCGCATCTCTCCGGTCGAGCGCTTCCTCAACCAGACACACACCAACCTGACCATTACGCTGCGCGACTATCTGGCCACCCAGAAACGCCTGACCCGTGCCAGCCTGGCCGTAGCCGGCCCTACTGATGGCCAATCGTGCAACCTGACCAATCTGGGCTGGCAGATTGATGCGCAGCAACTCGGTGACGAACTCGGCCTGCGTCTCACCCTGCTCAACGACTTTGCCGCCGTTGGCTGGGGCGTGAACGCACTGAGCCCGGAAAATATTCACAGCCTGCAAACCGGCAACCCAAAGCCCAGCGCCGCCCGTGTCGTACTGGGTGCCGGCACCGGGTTAGGTGTCGCCCTCTGCGCGCCGCAAGGCAAGGTCTGGCGACCGCTCCCTGGCGAAGGGGGGCATATCGCCTTTGCACCTCTGGATGCCGAACAAGATGCCTTGCTCGCCTTCCTGCGCAGCGCCCATCATGGCCGCGTCTCCGTGGAGCGCATTCTCTCCGGCCCCGGCATTCTGTCGCTGTATCGCTTCGAGTGCACCCGACTCAACCAAACCCCGGCGCTCCAGGACTCGGCCGCCATCAGCGCCGCCGCCCTGACCCGTTCGGATACCGCAGCGGAGGCGGCACTCCAGCTCTTCGCACGCATCTACGCGCAGACCGCTGGCGATCTGGCGCTGGTGGGCGGGGCCCACGGCGGGGTCTATCTGGCCGGAGGCATCGCCCCGCAGATCCTGCCCTTTCTGCAGACACCGGCCTTTCTGGACGCCTTTCTGGCCAAGGGCCGATTCTCCGACTGGATGCGCACCATCCCGCTGTCTGTCGTCCTTGACCCCGACATCGGCCTCAAAGGTGCCGCACTCGCGGCGTGCGAGACATGAAGATCCTCGGTATTGCCGGCTACAGCGGCGCGGGAAAGACCACCCTGGTCGAAAAACTGCTCGCGGCCTTTGGCGCGCGTGGCGTCACCGTCTCCGTCATCAAGCAAAGTCACCACGATGTCGAGGTCGATCGGCCCGGTAAGGACTCCTGGCGCCACCGCCAGGCCGGTGCACACGAGGTCATGCTCACCTCGCCCCACCGCTGGATGCTGGTCGGCGAATTGCGCGGTGCCCCGGAACCGGGGCTCGACGCCTTATTGGCTCGACTCAGCCCCTGCGACCTGGTCCTCGTCGAGGGCTTCCGCCATGCCGACCTGCCCAAGCTGGAGGTCTGGCGTAGCGCCAACGGCCAGCCCTGGTTACACCCGACGGATGCCCGGGTCATCGCGATCGCCAGCGACGGCCCTCCACCTGGCGACCTGCCCCACTTTGACCTTGATGACAGCGCCGCCATCGCGGCCTTTATCCTCGACACACTGGATATCCCATGCTGAGTATTGAAGAAGCCCTGCAAAATCTGCTTTCCGCCTCTCGCCCCGTTGCGGACCTGGAATCGCTGCCCCTGGCCCTGGCCCAGGGCCGTGTGCTGGCCACCCCGCTGATGTCCAAGGTCAGCGTCCCGCCCCTCGATAACTCGGCCATGGATGGCTATGCCGTGCGTTGGGAGGAGTGGGCCGAGGATCGCCACTTCACGGTCTCCCAACGCATCCCCGCCGGACACCTGGGCACCGACCTTGAGCCCGGCACCGTAGCGCGCATCTTCACTGGCGCCCCGATCCCGCCCGGTGCCAACAGCGTGGTAATGCAGGAGGATTGCGTCGCCGTGGGTGAGGCGATCCGCATCTCGCGCCCACCGCGGCCGGATGAGCACATCCGCCGCGCGGGTGAGGATTTTGCTGAGGGGCAGACCATCCTCGCGGCGGGCACCCGCCTTGGCCCAGCCCAGCTTGGCCTGGCCGCTGCGGCGGGGGCAGCCCTTCTGAATGTCTTCCGTCCGCTCAAGGTCGCGGTATTTTTCACCGGCGACGAGCTCAAGGCCCCGGGCGAGGCGCTCGGCCCGGGCCAAATCTACAACAGCAATCGCGCCAGCCTCACGGCCCTCCTTCACCAGATGGGATGCCATGTCATTGACCTGGGCGATGTCCCGGACACCCTGGAAGCCACCCACGCGGCCCTGGAACAGGCCGCCGCCAGCGCCGATGTCATCGTCACCAGCGGCGGGGTGTCCGTCGGCGAGGAAGACCATGTCAAGGCGGCGCTAATCCAGATCGGCCGCCTCGATATGTGGAAGGTCGCCATGAAACCCGGGAAACCGCTTGCCTTCGGGCGCATCGGCAACACTGATTTCCTCGGCTTGCCGGGCAACCCGGTCTCTGCCTTTGTTGTGTTCTGCCTGTTCGCACGCCCCTTCCTGCAGGCTCGCATGGGCATGACCCCGGAGGCCC
>VGVU01000032.1 GCA_016873905.1 Betaproteobacteria bacterium
CATCGGGCCGCACATCGGGCCGCGCACTGGCTGTATCGGGTCGGGTCAGGACTGCTTTGTACGCCGTGCCCGCACGGCCTCGGCGAAGCCGCGCAGCAGGGGCTCGGTGGCTTCCCAGCCGATACAGGCATCGGTGATCGAAACGCCGTAGGCCAGCGGCTGACCAGGGATGAGATCCTGACGGCCCGGGTTGAGGTGCGACTCAATCATGACCCCGAGGATGCGCGGATCGCCGCCCGCGATCTGGGCCATGACGGCGTGTCCGACCTCAATCTGGCGCTCAAATTTCTTGCTCGAATTGGCGTGAGAGAGGTCGATCATGACCTGCGGATCCAGGCCTAAACGGGCCAGATCCTGGCACACGGCCTCAACGCTAGCGGCATCATAGTTGGGTTGCTTGCCGCCGCGCAGGATGACATGGGTGTCTTCGTTGCCGGCGGTCTTGAAGACAGCGGCGTGGCCGGACTTGGTAATGGATATGAAATGGTGGCCGGCGTGGGCGGCCTTGATGGCATCGACTGCGATATGGATGTTGCCGTCCGTGCCGTTCTTGAAACCGACCGGACAGGACAGACCCGAGGCCAGTTGGCGGTGCGATTGCGACTCGGTCGTGCGGGCACCGATGGCGCCCCAAGCGACCAGATCGGCAATGTACTGCGGGGTAATCAGATCGAGGAATTCGGTGCCGCAAGGCACCCCCAACTCATTGATTTCGCACAGCAGTTTCCGGGCCAGATGCAGACCCGTGTTCATGTCAAAGCTTTCGTTCAACTGCGGATCGTTGATGAAGCCTTTCCACCCTACCGTGGTGCGCGGTTTCTCGAAATAGACGCGCATGATGAGGATGATGTCATGGGCCAGTTCATCAGCCAGCGGTTTGAGGCGGCGGGCGTATTCGATCGCCGCGTCGTGATCGTGGATCGAGCAGGGACCGACAACGACGACCAGACGATCGTTGGCCTCGCGCAGAACATCATGGATGGCGCGGCGACCTTCGAAGGCCGTCTTGAGCGCAGCATCGGAGGCCTTGATCTCGCGCATCAGTTGCATGGGGGCGAGCAGAACATCGGCCTGTTCAATTCGGGTGTCGTCGGTACGGTAGGTCATTTGAGCTCCGGGTTTGCGTTCTATTGGGTGCCCGCCCTGAACAAAAAAACCGCCAGGTCGGGCTGGCGGTTTCGGGAGAGGTGCGCTGCGTCAATTCCTCCCGGCCGCCAGAGGCGAGGGAAAGAAGTTAAACGCAAAGGCGCAGTCGCGGCTAATCATGGCGTGCATCCTAGCAGAGGCGGGCGGGCGGAACAACTCTCCTGATCCGGTGTTTGTGTGGATGTTTGTGCAGGTGTTTGTGCCGCAGCAACTGCTAGAATCTATCTACCTTTTATCGGAGACACTTCCATGTTCAAACGCATACACATGATGGCCCTGCTGTGGGTTTTGATGGCGGGTTCCGCCGTGGCGGCCGTCTTGCCGCAGGTCGAGATTCGCACCAACCTGGGCGCCATCACGGTCGAGTTGCAGGCCGACAAGGCGCCGGAATCGGTCAAGAACTTCCTCGCCTATGTGAAATCGGGGCATTACAACGGCACCGTCTTTCACCGCGTCATTGAGGGTTTCATGATTCAGGGCGGTGGTTTTGATCTCAGCCTCTCCCAGAAAAAAACCAGTGCGCCTATCCGCAACGAGGCCAACAACGGCTTGCGTAACGCGCGTTACACGCTGGCCATGGCGCGTACCAGTGACCCGCATTCGGCGACGGCGCAGTTTTTTATTAATGTGGCCGATAACGCCTTTCTCGATCATCGCGGCCAGACGGCAGCGGGTTGGGGGTATGCCGTATTTGGGCGCGTGGTCAGTGGCCAGTCGGTGGTGGACAAGATCGCGCGCGTGCCGACCGGTTCGGCGGGTGGCTTGCAGGATGTGCCGGCCGATCCGGTGCTGATCGAGTCTGTTCGCCTGTTGGGTAAGTAAAGGGAAAAACCTCTACTGCGTCCCACCGACGGTGAGCCCGTCGATGCGCAAGGTCGGCTGACCCACGCCCACGGGAACGCTCTGGCCGTCCTTGCCACAGGTTCCCACGCCGGGATCGAGGGCGAGGTCGTTGCCGATCATCGCGACGCGGGTCAGCACATCGGGGCCGTTGCCGATCAGGGTGGCTCCCTTCACCGGGCGGGTGAGCTTGCCGTTTTCGATGAGCCAGGCCTCGCTGGCCGCGAACACAAATTTTCCGCTGGTAATGTCCACCTGGCCGCCGCCAAAATTGCTGGCGTAGAGGCCTTTTTTGACTGAGGCCAGGATTTCACCGGGATCGTGTGCCCCGGCGCGCATGTAGGTGTTGGTCATGCGCGGCAACGGGAGATGGGCAAAGGACTCGCGGCGGCCGTTGCCGGTGGACGCGACGCCCATCAGGCGGGCATTGAGGCGGTCTTGCAGGTAGCCTTTGAGAATGCCGTCTTCGATGAGGACCGTGCTCTGGGTCGGTGTGCCCTCATCGTCAATATTGAGCGAGCCGCGGCGGTCGGCGATGTTGCCGTCGTCCAGAACGGTGACGCCGGGGGCCGCAACGCGCTGCCCGATGCGTCCGGAAAAAGCCGAGCTACCCTTGCGGTTGAAATCACCCTCCAGGCCGTGACCGATGGCCTCATGCAGCAAGATGCCCGGCCAACCGGGGCCGAGCACAACGGTCATCGGGCCGGCGGGCGCGGGGTCGGCGGCCAGGTTGGTGAGGGCCTGATCGACGGCCTTTCGGGCGTAGTCGGCCAGGCGCGCCTCGTCAAACCAGGCGTAACTGAAACGGCCGCCGCCGCCGGCGCTACCCTGTTCACGACGACCGTCCTGTTCGACGATCACCTGTAGGGATAAGCGGACCAGCGGGCGCACATCGGCCGCCAGAAGACCATCCTGGCGGGCAATCAGCACGACATCGTATTCACCCGCGAGGGAGGCCATCACCTGAGTGATGCGGGGGTCAAGGGCCCGTGCGTAGGCCTCCAGACGATGCAGCAGGGCGATCTTGTCGGCCTCGGCCAGGGAGCCAATGGGGTCGAGCGGGGCATAGAGCTGATGCCCCCGCTTTTCGGTGGGTTGATAAATGCGCGCATTTTGTCCGGCGGCGGCAATGGTGCGTACGCTGCGCGCGGCCTCCAGAATGGCTGGGGCGGTGATGTCGTCCGAATAGGCGAAGGCTGTCTTCTCGCCGTTTACGGCGCGGATGCCGACGCCCTGGTCGATATTGAAACTGCCCGACTTGACCTGGCTTTCCTCAAGGCTCCAGGACTCGCTACGGGTATGTTGGAAATAGAGGTCGGCATCCTCCGCCGGATGGGCTCCCAGCGTGGCGAAGACCTGCTCGAGGAGGGTCGCGTCAAGCCCATTGTCCGCCAGCAGGAGCGGCTGGGCGATATCCAGAGCGCCACTCATTTGGCGTTCTGGATGGGTAGATGGTTGCAGTCGAGGCGACGGTGTTTCAGGGCGGGGAGACTGTTGCGCAAGCTGCTCTGGTAGGCCGGGTTGAGATTGGCAATGACGACACCCGAGCCGCGCGGCAGGCGGTCGAGAATGTTGCCCCAGGGATCGACGATCATGCTGTCGCCATGGGTTTCACGACCGGAGACATGGTAACCGCCCTGCGCGGGAGCAATGACATAGGCCAGGTTTTCAATGGCGCGGGCGCGAACCAGGGTCTCCCAGTGGGCCTTGCCGGTGGTGGCCGTAAAGGCCGAGGGCACCACGATGAAATCGACCCCGGCCATGGCGCGGTAGAGTTCTGGAAAGCGCAGGTCATAGCAGATGGACAGGCCCATGCGACCGAAGGGAGTGTCAACGGTGATGATCTCCTTGCCGGGTTGGATGGTTTTCTCTTCGCGATAATGTTCGCTGCCGAGATCAAGGCCAAAGAGATGGATCTTGTCGTAGCGCGCGACCTGTTGCCCCTTGTCGTTGTACACGAGACAACTGTTAAAGACCTTCTTGGCGTTGTTGCAGACCAGGGGCACGCTGCCGCCGACCAGCCAGATCTTGCGGCGCTTGGCCTGGGCGGAGAGAAAGGCCTGAATGGGGCCCTCGCCGGGGGTCTCGCGCACGGCCACTTTGTCGCTGTCCTTCATGCCCATGATGGCAAAATACTCGGGCAGGGCGACCAGTTTGGCGCCTGCTTTGGCCGCGATCTCAATCAGCCGCGCGGCCTCGTCGAGATTGGCCAGGACATTGGGTCCGGAGGCCATCTGGATGGCGGCGATGCGCGCCATGTCCGGTGCGGATTTTTGCGGGGTAACAGAGCGGCGTGCGGTCATGATATCGGTGGGCTACGAAGGGTGGCCTAACCTTACACAAGCCTTTCGTTTGCTACAAGGCGTTTTGAATGTCTTGGGACTACAGGGACATTATTTGTGTGGATTTTGTGGTTTCCCGGATTTATGGAAACAGCTCATTCAAGGGTTGAGGCGTCGGTTTTTTGGGCGGGGTCTGGGAGGTAATCACGGGCTTGTCCCAAGTTCCCGTGACCAGATAATGGAGACGCGGTGAGGCCCGGCTGATTTCGTCTTTTAGGAGTTTGCTGGCGATCCAGGCGCCGGCCAGTCCGACCGGGCCAGCGGCCAATCCGCTGGCGGCGACCAGGGTATCGGTCAGGTGGGGTTCTACCTCGAGCTTCAGGTTCTGCGTCTCGTTGTTGAGATTAATCTGCCCCTGCATCTTGACCTTGGCTGCGGGGCCGTTCATATCCATCTGGGTTAGCTGGATCTGTCCCAGTTGGAGATGGGCGCGGGCATCAAGCTGATCAAAGGCAAAGCCCTTTGAGAACAGGGCGCCGACATCCAGAACAGGCATGCGGGCGAGGGATTGCAGATTGACAATGGCAAACAGTCGGGCGATGCCGGGGTCCACCTCCAGGAACTGGCCGTTTTTGATCTGGACGGTGGTCTGGCCAGAGAGTGCATTTGGACTCAGCCTGTCCAGACCGCCCGTCCAGATCAAGCGTGAGCTGGTGATGGTGCCGGAACCTTTCTTGACGCGATTGGGATAGCCCAGACGATCCATGAGTTGACCGAGGTTATCGGTTTGCAACTCGCCGTGCTCAAAGACGGACTGGCGGCGGGGGTCGTCGTAGAGTTTAAGGCGGCCGGTGAGGACCGCGTTGGGCTGGGTAATTTCGAGGCGGTCAATCTCTTTTCCGCCCATGATGGGTTTGAAGTTGAAGAATACCCTGCCCAGTTTGGCCTTGCCCACCTGAAGGTCGTTCACGAGGACCGTACCCGAATAATCCGTGCTCGTGTCGGTAGGCGCGGCAGATGGAGGGGCGTCCGTGGACTCCGGCCAGTCCAGTCGTGCGAAATCCGCGATGATGTGGCGCCTTGGGCGTTCCTTGATGGTGATATTGCCATCGGCCTCGCGACTCTTCAGGGCGATCGTCCAGCCTTCAGCATTGGGCCTTAGATCGACGCTGCTGCCATGCAGGGTGCGATCCATGACTTGCAGCTCGGCACTTTGGATATAAATCTTGCGGATGGGCAGACGCGTGCCCGTTCCTTCTCCGCTGTCCGGCATGGAGGATGCCAGCGCGCGCCATTGGTCCAGGTCCAGTCGCCCCATGGATCCGCTGATTTCCACACCATTGGCGGTCGGGATCACGGCCTCCCCGGCGCCGAGGCGCAGGCCGATGCGGGCGCTGGCCAGATCACCCTTGTGAAGGGCGCGCAGCGTGGCGATGTTTCCATATTGTGCATGGAGGGCGTTGAAGCCCATGTCCTTCGGTTCCGACTCGATTCGAAGCGGAGCGCGGATGGCCGCTGTTTTGCCCAGCGGCGCGGGCAACTGGATGGCCAGTCCTTCCAGGTCACTGGTAAATTTGAGACGCTGCTGACGGGTGTCAGCCAGGAGTTCCAGTTGATAGGTCGTTTGTCCCTGCAGGCGGGCCAGGGCCTCCGGAGGTAGCCAGGCGGCCAGCAACTTTCGGGTGAGCTGGCCCTGCACCTGGACGGCCAGAGTGCCTGAACTGCGGGGGCTGATCGACAGGCGGGCCGGTTCGCCATAAAGGCGGGCGGTCAGGTCGCGTCCACTGAGCTGATCCTGAGTGAAGCGCAGGGTACCGCTCAACTGTTCGATGTCAGGCAGGCCAAGCCCCGGACTGACCTGGTTGTCTTTCACGGTCAGCGCTCCCTCGACCTTGCTATCGTCCAGCTTTTCCAGAGGCAGATGCAGTTTGAGATTCAGGTTGGCCTGGCCTCGAGCCGCCAGATGCTCGGTAAACCCGCCGGTGTACGCCTTGACCGGACTGTGGTTGACGAAATCGATAAAGGCGCGGGTCTCGCCCTGGGCGCGCCCTTGCACTTCCAGCAGGGTGGGAATGGGAAATAGGTCGGCGATGCCGACCGTTACCTCGGCGAGTTGGGTCCCGGCGCTGCGCCCGGTGGCCTTGAGATGCATGGCGGCGCGGTCAAAGACGAGTTCGCCCTGGATCTGGTCGATGATTGGCCAGTGCTCGGCGTAGAGTAGTTTGGCGTCTTCTATCGGTACGCTGACTCGGAACTCGCCGCCACCGTGGTTAAACGGGAAGCGATCCAGCGGGCCATTGAGACGCATCTGGGCGTTGCGTGAAATGCCGGCCTTGAGGCTGTCCCGGAGCCAGAAACGCGTATCGTCACCCACCGCCTCGGGCAGGTAACGCCAGACGGCCTCGCCGCGAGCGTGCTTGATCTGCGCCTTGAGATCGGCCACGGGACTGTGTCCGGGCCTCCAGAGGAGTTGGCCCTGAAGCTGGCCTTCAAGATCGTCGTTGAGGAGTTCCAGGCGTTTGATGTGGATCTCGTGCTGATTGGCCCGGTTGCGCCATTGGGCGGCGCCGTCCAGGCGTTTGAATTGCAGCGGGTGGCGGAAGGCTCGCGGGGCGTCGAGGGTGAAGGCATTCGTATCGAGCACCAGACTGCCGCCGCTTTCGTTGGCCTCCAGGTGGCCGCTGGCGCCTTGAAAACCGGGTTGTTTTGCCGTGGCCTTGATGCCGAGATCGGAAAAGCGTGCGTTGATCCGGTATTTGTCAGATCCGTTCCATTGCCCCGAGGCGTGGGTGATCTGGCCGCGGGGTGCCAAGGTCTGGATCTGATCGTGAATGCTGCGCGGCATGGGGATATTGCCGGTCAGTGTGGTGAAGGTCTCAATGCGCAGATTGCGGGTCTCCAGTTCGCCGCTCTCGATTCGCTGCCGGTCCGGAGAGCGCTTGATCCGGATGCGCAGATCGGCGGGCTCGCTGGCGCTCTGACTCGGGGTGGTGAAGGTCAGGCCGCGGGCGCTGAGTTCTTCGTGCGGACCCTCGCTGCGCCAGATAATGCGGCCCCGGAGCGAGGTAAACAGGGTGTCCGGCAAGGTCTCGTCAAAGCGCAGGCGGGTATCGGCAAGTTGGACATCACCGGTGACGGCCGCCGGTCGCCCCTTCTTCAGGTCGAGCCAGGCGCGTACATGGCCGGTACCGGCCTGGACGAAGGATTGTGACCAGGGCGCGTGCAGGGCCAGGGTGTCCAGTTTCGTGTTGCCCACGGCCATGTAGATCTCTCCGTGCCATCCATCCGTGTCCGAGAGTCTGTGGCCGCGCAGATCAGCGCGCAGATCCAGTTGTTCTCCGAGCCCGGCGGGTAATTGGCCTTTGACACCTATTTGGTGGTGGCCGAGAAGATTCTCCATCCGGGCATTGATCTGTGTGATCTTGAGGGGCGGCGCCTTGATGAGGTCATCCTGCCAAAGGACCTGTCCATTCATCAGGAACACATTGTGCTGGCGTAGCAGCCAGTCCGGAAAAGGCGAGGTCTGTCCGGGGACATTAACCGGAATACCGGCAACATGAATGACGCCCGCCGTATCGCGCCGGGCGAGCAGATCAAGGCCCCGCAATTCCAGGCTGGCCAGGCGCAGATCCATGAGCAACAGACTGCTCCAGGACAGGGTTGCACGCGCCTCGGCCAGGCCAAGTTGGGGCTTCCCGTCAGGCCCGGTCACGGTCAGGGCGGTCAGCTTGAAATGCGGATTCAGGCCTTGCCAGTGACCGCCAACGGCGCCGATGTGGACTGGCATACCGAGGCTGCGACTGGCCAGTTGCTCAATGTCGGGCCGGTAGCGATCAATCTCCGGGATAAGCACGAGGCGCAGGAAGAGGGCGATCCCCATGGTCACAATGACGCTCAGTCCCAGCAGGTAGCTGAGTCCGTGCAGAAGGCGATGTGGCCAAGGGCCGGCAGGGTGCGGGGTGCGCATCAGGGCAGGAGCAACCAGACGGTATCCACGGGGGTATCCATCCATTGGGACGGGTGGACAATGCCACGCCTTGTGATCTTAGGCAACTTGAGCCAGGGCATCGTGCAGGTCGGCGGCGCTCAGGCGGTCGAAATCGACACGGTTATAGGCCGTCATGCCGCCGGCCATCTCATACCAGGCGTAACCTGGGCTCCAGGCCGGTTGTGGGTGGCTGCCCTGGGGCTGGCGGGGCAGACAGTAGAGCCTTCCGGGCGTGTAGATCATGTTGTAGGGCTGGCGGGCCTGTTGCAGGTGATCAATGAAGAACCACGCATCCAGGGGGGCCGTGAAGCAATGACAGGGCACGGGATACGCCGTCTGGCCCCCATGATGTTGCCAGTGTGTCGATTCGACAGGCAGCGGGGTATCGCGCACGCAGGTCTGGAAATGGAGATGGTTGACTGAGGCCTGGGCACCATAGCTGTTGTAGGCCATCTTGAAGCCGGGGATGTGGCCGCCCAGGGTTTGGCAGAGATGCCAGGCAAACAGGTGCCACTCCTGCTCAATCGCTTGTGGCAGGCCGCGCTCGGGAACGGGCACCAGCAGGCCATGCAGGGGCACGAACGGGAACTTGTTGTAGAGCAGGCGGACCGGATGGCGTAACAGTTCGCCTTCCCAGAGGATCTCTGGGCGCAGGAAGGGCTTGTTGAAATGGAAGCCGGTCTCGGAGAAGGGCGGCGGCACGGCGTCTGCACATTTTTGTGTGCTGGCCCGGGCGGGTCGCAGAGCCCGCAAGGGGTTGTACTGGATCTCCCACGGGCCTTCCTGGCGAATCTGAGTGGTTTCAAGCTCGTCGAGTCCGAGCAGGGCCAATTTCAGAAAGACCGCCAGATCGTCCTCGGGCACGCTCAAGGGTTGGCCGGCCCGCAGGCTCTGGCGACATTGTTCGGCCAGGGCGCTAAACCGGTCGGCGAGTTGCGGGCGCAGGGAGACCCACAAGTGGGGGTCGGCGCTGGCATTGGCCAGGGTCAAGATAAAGGTGCCGATCCCGGGCAGGGCGGCCTGTCGCCGTAGCCCTTCTGCAAAGGCCTGGATCAGGGCCTCTCGGGAAGCGAAGAGCGCGGGTGGCGCAGCGTGAATCATTCCGGGGTGAAGCCGAGATTGGGCGCCAACCAGCGTTCTGCCTGCGTCAGGGCCCAGCCCTTGCGCTGCGCATAATCTGCCACTTGATCCTTGTCGATCTTGCCCACGGCGAAATAACGGCTGTCCGGATGGCTGAGATAGAAGCCGGAAACCGAGGCGAGCGGCAGCATGGCGTAGCTCTCGGTGAGGGTGACGCCGATCGTTGCGGGAGCGTTGAGCAGTTCGAACAGCGCGGCTTTTTCAGAATGCTCCGGGCAGGCGGGGTAGCCGGGGGCGGGGCGAATGCCCTGATAGGCCTCGTTGATCAGTTCTTTGTTGCTGAGGGCCTCGTCCGGCGTGTAGCCCCAGAATTCGGTGCGCACGCGCTGGTGCAGGCGCTCGGCAAAGGCCTCCGCGAGTCGGTCGCACAGCGCCTTGAACAGGATGGCGTTGTAGTCGTCGTGCTGCGCCTCGAAGGCCTTGACCTTCTCGGCCTCGTTGATTCCCGCGGTGACGACGAAGGCGCCGATGTAATCCTGCTTGCCGCTGCCTTTGGGGGCGATGAAGTCGGCCAGGCTCCAGTTGGGTTGGCCGGCTGGACGCGGGCCTTGCTGACGCAGGGCGTGCCAGGTCATGCCGGGTTGGCCGTCCGTACCGTCGATCTCGATGTCATCGCCCACGCGGTTGGCCGGGAACAGCCCGAACACCGCTCGCGCTTCCACCCAGTTTTCGCGAATGATCCGGCCCAGCATGGCCTGCGCATCGGCAAACAGCTTGCGCGCTTCTTCGCCGACCACAGCGTCTTCGAGAATCTTCGGGTAGCGGCCATGCAGCTCCCAGGCCTGGAAGAACGGCGTCCAGTCGATGCAGGAGGCGATCTCGGCGAGGTCGTAGGCCGTGAACACCTGCACGCCGGTTTGCCTGGGCGCGGGCGGCGTGTAGGCGGCCCAGTCGGGCTTGAAGGCGTTGGCGCGCGCGGCCTCGAGCGTCACGAACGACCGTTCGCCTTGTTGCGCGGCATGGCGCTCGCGCACCTGCACATACTCGGCCTTGGTCCTGGCGACGAAGTCGGCGGAAAGGTCGGGCGAGAGCAGGCTGGTGCACACGCCCACGGCGCGGCTGGCGTCCTTGACATAGACCACCGGGCCGTCGCTTTGGGTGTCGATCTTCACTGCCGTGTGTGCCAGGCTGGTGGTGGCGCCGCCGATGAGCAGCGGTTGGGTCATGCCGCGCCGTTTCATCTCGGCGGCAATATGGCTCATCTCTTCCAGGCTGGGGGTGATGAGGCCGGAGAGGCCGATGATGTCCACCTTCTCGGCCTCAGCCGTATCCAGAATCCTGTCGGCTGGCACCATCACGCCGAGGTCGATCACATCGTAGGCGTTGCAGCCCAGCACCACGCCGACGATGTTCTTGCCAATGTCGTGCACATCGCCCTTCACCGTGGCCATGAGGATGCGGCCCTTGGCCTGCGCCTCGGTCTTGGTCGCCTCGATGAACGGCGTCAGGTAGGCCACGGACTGCTTCATCACGCGGGCCGATTTCACCACCTGCGGCAGGAACATCTTGCCCGCGCCGAACAGGTCGCCGACATGGTTCATGCCATCCATGAGCGGGCCTTCGATGACCTTCACGGGGTGATCAAACGCCTGCCGTGCCTCTTCGGTATCGGCCTCGATATAGGTGGTGATGCCCTTCACCAGAGCGTGGGTCAGGCGCTTGCCTACCGGTTCGTCGCGCCAGGCGAGGTCTTCGGTGGCGGTCTTGGCCTGCCCTTTGACGGTGTCGGCGGCGGCCACCAGCCGGTCACCGGCCTCCGGGTGGCGGTTAAGGACGACATCTTCGACCAGCGCGCGCAGGTCGGCGGGAATGTCGTCGTAGATGCCGAGCTGCCCGGCGTTGACGATGCCCATGTCCATGCCGGCATGGATGGCGTGGTAGAGGAAGACAGTGTGAATCGCCTCGCGCAGGGGCTCGTTGCCGCGGAACGAAAAAGACACATTGGAGACCCCGCCGGAAATGTGCGCGTGCGGCAGGTTCTGGCGAATCCAGCGCGTCGCCTCGATGAAGTCCACGGCGTAGTTGGCGTGTTCCTCAATGCCGGTGGCGACGGCGAAGATGTTGGGGTCGAAGATGATGTCCTGCGGCGGGAAGTGGAGCTGTTCCGTCAGCAACTGGTAAGCGCGGGCGCAGATCTCGGTCTTGCGGGCAAAGGTGTCGGCCTGCCCCACTTCATCGAAGGCCATGACGATGACCGCTGCGCCGTAACGCCGCGCCAGTTTGGCCTTCTCGATGAACGCCGCCTCGCCTTCTTTCAGCGAGATGGAGTTGATGATGGGCTTGCCCTGCACACACTTTAGGCCGGCCTCGATGATCGACCACTTCGAGGAGTCGAGCATGATCGGCGCACGGGCGATGTCCGGCTCGCTGGCGATGAGGTTGAGGAAGCGCACCATGGCCGCCTCGCCGTCGAGCATGGCCTCGTCCATGTTGATGTCGATGACCTGCGCGCCGGCCTCCACCTGCTGGCGGGCGACATCCAGCGCCTCGTTGTAATTGCCTTCAATAACCAGGCGTTTGAACTTGGCCGAGCCGGTGACATTGGTGCGCTCGCCGACATTGCAGAACAGGTCGCCGGCACCGAGGTTGTAAGCCTCCAGCCCGGAAACGCGCAGCTTGGGTTCGATGCCGGGGATGACGCGCGGCGCAAAAGGCGCCACCGCCTCGGCAATTGCCTGGATGTGTTCCGGCGTGGTGCCGCAGCAGCCGCCGACGATGTTGATAAGGCCCGATTGCGCCCATTCGCGCATGGCCTCGGCCATTTGCGCCGGTGTCTCGTCGTAGCCGCCGAAGGCGTTGGGCAGGCCGGCGTTGGCGTGCGCCGAAACCAGGCAATCGGCCTTGGCCGCGATTTCGGCCACATGCTGGCGCAGCTCTTTTGCGCCCAGCG
>VGVU01000033.1 GCA_016873905.1 Betaproteobacteria bacterium
TCCTCCAGCGCCGGATACAAAATCTCTTCCACGACGGGCGAGAGACGATGGATCTCGTCAATAAAGAGCACATCGTGCGGCTCCAGATTGGTCAACAGCGCCGCCAGATCACCGGCGCGCTCCAGCACCGGTCCGGAGGTGCTGCGCAGATTCACTCCCATCTCGCGCGTGATGATGTGCGCCAGCGTGGTCTTGCCCAGCCCCGGCGGGCCGAACAGCAGCGTGTGATCAAGCGCCTCGCCACGCTTCTTCGCCGCCGCAATGAAGATCTCCAATTGCTCGCGCGCCCGCACCTGACCGACATATTCCGTCAAGGATTGCGGCCGCAAGGCGCGCTCGAACGCCTCTTCGTCACGCGAAGCGGGGCCGGGCGTTATCAGGCGACCGGGAGCCAGCTTGTCGGGCTCTAGCATGTTCATTTCCTCACCAGCAGTTTAAGCGCCTGACGAATCGCCTCTTCCAGTTTCAGGTCGTCCGCCAGCGATTTCAGCACCGGCAAGGCCTCCTTGTCAGAATAACCGAGGGCCATGAGCGCGCCCAGGGCCTCGTGCTGAACACTGGCCGGTGCACCGTGGCCACCACCTGCGCTGGGCAAGGCATCGGCCAGTTTGCCCTTGAGTTCGAGCAACAGGCGTTCGGCGGTCTTTTTGCCCACGCCAGGAACGCGCGTCAAACGCCCCACCTCTTGCAGGGCCACCGTTTGCGCCAGTTCATCGACGCTGAGACCGGAGAGTACCGACAGGGCCATCCTGGGGCCAACGCCGGTAATGCGGGTCAGGAGACGAAAGGTCTCGCGCTCTTTCAGGGTCAGAAAGCCGTACAAGAGTTGCGCATCTTCGCGCACCACGAATTGGGTGTGCAGGCTGACGCGCTCGCCAACGGCCGGCAGGTTGTAGAACGAGCTCATCGGCACATCAACCTCGTAGCCAACCCCATGACAATCGACCACGATCTGCGGCGGGGTCTTTTCGATCAGGGTTCCGGTGATGCGGCCAATCATTTCTCGCCTCTTTACAAAATACGGCCGGATTTGCGCCGCCGCCCCGCCGTCATGATCGCCCCCAGGCCCTGGCCACCGTGAGCGTGGCAGATGGCACAGGCCAGCGCATCCGCCGCATCGGCAGACGGCTCGGCGGGCAGATTCAACAAGCGTCTGACCATGTGCTGCACCTGCGTCTTGTCGGCGTGGCCATTGCCAACCACGGCTTGCTTGACCTGCAAGGCGGTGTATTCAAACACCGGCAGACCCATGTGGGTCAGCGCAGCAATCAAGGCCCCGCGGGCCTGACCAAGCAGCAGCGTCGATTGCGGGTTGACATTAACAAACACCTTTTCCACTGCGGCCGCCTCGGGCTGGAACTGTTCCACCATCTCGCGTACGCCATTGAACAGGATCGCCAGTCGCCCCGGCAATTCGCCGCTTTCGGTCCGCACCACGCCACTGGCCTGATATTCCAGCCGCTGCCCGGTCTGGTCGATCACGCCGTAACCGGTGATGCGCAGGCCGGGGTCAAGGCCAAGAATCTTCACTCGGGCAAGATTGCAGCGGTATAGACCTCTTGCACATCGTCGAGGTCGTCGATCATATCAAGCATCTTCTGGAATTTGACCGCGTCGTCGTCGCCAACCTCGGTTTCATTCAGCGCCTTCATGGTGATCTCAGCGATGACCGGCCTGAATCCGGCGGCCATCAACGCGTCCTTGACCAGTGTCAGGTCACCGGTGGGCGCGGTCAGCACCTCGATCGAGCCGTCGTCGTTTGCCAGCACATCCTCGGCCCCGGCCTCCAGCGCCACCTCCATCACGCGATCTTCCTCTACGCCCGGCTCCAGAATGATCTGCCCGCAATGCTTGAACTGAAAGACCACGGAACCATCCGTACCCAGATTTCCGCCGCACTTGGAAAAGGCGTGGCGCACATCGGCCACGGTGCGAACCTTGTTGTCGGTCAAACAATCAACGATGACGGGCGCGCCACCCGGGCCGTAACCCTCGTAACGCACCTCTTCGTAATTAACGCCCTCCAGCTCGCCAGTGCCTTTCTTGATAGCGCGCTCGATGTTGTCGTTGGGCATATTCTCGGCCTTGGCCTTTTCCACCGCCATGCGCAGGCGCGGGTTAAAGCTGATGTCGCCGCCGCCCATCCGCGCCGCGACGGTAATCTCCTTGGAAATACGCGAAAAGATCTTGCCCCGCTTGGCGTCCTGGCGCCCCTTGCGATGCTGGATGTTTGCCCATTTGCTATGACCTGCCATTGCCCTGATTCCCGAATGCCTGAATAAACGGGGCAATTCTATCCGAGATCGGCTTTATTGCCGCCCTCCTAGCACACCTCCTCGCACCCAGCGCCCCCCTAATGCAGTCCTCGACGCCAGACCAGACCCATCAACACCCGCAAGAGGCCATACGCCACCCAGGACAAGGTCTTCTTGAACCAGCCGATGCGCCGCCAGGTCATCCGGTGCAGGACATGGCTACCCTGCTGAAGTGCCGCCTCCAGACTGGCACGCAACTGACGCGCAAAGGTCGTATCGACGATCACGACATTGGCCTCACGCGCAAGCCATAGGCTGAAGGGGTCAATATTCGACGAACCAACCGTCGCCCAAGCGCCGTCAATAACCGCCACCTTGGCATGCATGAAGCTGGCGTGATATTCACGAATCTCGACCCCTGCCTCGAGGAAATTCCGATACAGGGCCCGCGAGGCCTCTCGCACCAGAGGGTGATCGGCGCGTCCCTGCAACAAGAGAACCACCCGTACACCGCGCTGGGCCGCAGCCACCAAGGCCCGGCGCAGGTGCAGGCCCGGCAGGAAATACGCGTTTGCGATCACGATCTCGTGTCGGGCACTACGGATGGCACTCAGGTAAGCCTGCTCAATGTCGCGCCGGTGGCGCAGGTTATCGCGCAGTACAAATTGTGCCCGGGACTCGCCGCAGGGGCGCATATCCAGGCGTAAACGCGGGGAACGGGCCGGCCGCCGCTGCAACTGGCTCCAGGACACTAACCGCCACAGTCGGCGCGCGGCCGGATAGATGTCGGCCAACAGGGGGCCTTCAATACGCACCGCATAATCGTAGCGATGATCCGGTCGCCCCGGTGCGTTACAATCATCGATCACATTGATGCCGCCGACAAAGGCCACACGGGCGTCGAGAACGACCAGTTTGCGATGCAGGCGACGCAAACGCGGCCAATGCAAACCCAGTCTCGGCGGTCGATAAATGAGCAGGTCCACACCGGCAACCCACCATTCATGGCGAATACCTGCGTCGAAAGCCAGGGCGCCAAATCCGTCCAGCATTACCCTGACCTGCACCCCGCGCAACACGGCCCGGGTGAGGGCATGCGCGACCGCATAGCCGGTGTGATCGGCGGCGAAGATATAGCTCTCGAAATAGATCTCGCGCTCGGCCGCCTCGATCGCGGCAATCAGGGCCGGAAAATATTCCGCACCGTTCTCCAGCAGCTCGATGCGATTTCCGGCGCGCAGCATCAGGAGGGTGACAAGTGCGTTGTCAGAACGGCATGGTCCGACAAACGCCGCCAGGCCGATCCGTGTAACACGGTCGCCGTATTGACCTTGAAGCCGCGTACATAAATCCGATCCAGGGCGAACAAGGGCAGCGCCGCCGGAAAGCTGCGCGCCGGTCGGCCGTGAATCTGACCAAACACCTCGCGCAGGGCCAAGGCCGACTCCAGATGCGCGCAGGCACTTCCACGCCAGTCATTAAAATCGCCGGCGATAATCAGCGGGGCATCATCAGGGACCGTCGCGCGAATGCGCTGAATGATTTGGGCGATCTGGCGCAGGCGGCTACCCTCGGTCAGCGCCAGATGGATACAAATGGCGTGCAGGGGCTGTCCCAGTCCCGGCACATCCAGCTGGCAGTGCAACAGGCCCCGCTGTTCGAAGGCGTGGTCAGAGATGTCCTCGTTCTCCCATTTCAGGATGGGAAAACGCGACAGGACCGCATTGCCGTGATGGCCATGTTCATAGACCGCATTCTTGCCATAGGCAAAGTCACTCCACATCTGTCCGGCCAGGAATTCTTCTGCGGGGGCCGAGGGCCAATTGGCGAAACGCTTGTGGCGGCGAGCATGATGGCCCTGCACCTCCTGCAGGAAGACGATATCCGGACGCAGGGCATGCAGGCGGTCGCGCATCTCGTGCAGGATCATGCGCCCGCCAAAAAAGGACATGCCCTTGTGCGTGTTGTAGCTGGCCACATACAGGTTGGGCGGCATCATGGTCTTGCCCCTCCATCCCCGAGGCGGCGAATCGCCGCCGCATTGCTGGATGAAAAACACGCCTCTGCTGCTTCAGACCACGGCAACCAGCGTTGTGCGAGGTGTTCGCCCGGAGCAAGTTGCACGGTCACGGGCGCTGGCAGCTCAAGACCAAACACATGCTCGCGGTTACGCGTGGTGCCCGGCGCGTAACGATGCCGGTAGCAGGCAAAGATTTCATAGTCGGTATAGTAGCGCCAGTCGGTCAGCCCGTGGGCGGCGAGTCCCGTTTCTTCCTGAAGTTCGCGAACGGCCGTCGCGCGCAAGGTCTCGCCTGCCTCCTGACTGCCAGTGACGGACTGCCACCAGCCGGGGTGATCGGCGCGTTCCAGCAGCAACACCTGGCGATCCTGTGTGTAAATCACCACCAGCACGGAGACCGGAATCTTGAACGGCTTCTTCACCCCACGACGGGCGGCGTTTGCACATTGCGCAAACGGATGTGCAATTCGCGCAACTGCTTCTCGTCCACCGCATTGGGCGCGCCCGTCATCAGACAGTTGGCGCGCTGGGTCTTGGGGAAGGCGATGACATCACGAATCGACTCGGCGCCGGCCATCAGCGTGACCAAGCGGTCGAGGCCAAAGGCCAGACCGCCATGCGGCGGTGCGCCAAATTGCAAGGCATCGAGCAGGAAGCCGAACTTGTTGCGGCGCTCTTCCTCGCTGATGTTAAGCGCGCCGAACACCTGTTCTTGCACCGCCTCGCGGTGGATACGGATCGAGCCGCCGCCCACTTCCCAACCGTTAAGCACCATGTCATAGGCCTTGGACAACGCCGCACCCGGGTTGCTGGTCAGCAGCGCCTCGTGGCCGTCCTTGGGCGCGGTAAAGGGATGGTGCAGGGCATCCCAACGATTCTCGTCCTCGTTGAACTCGAACATGGGGAAATCAACCACCCACAGCGGGGCCCAGGCGCGACCATCGACGAAGCCCTTCTCATGGCCGATCTTGGTGCGGAGCGCGCCCAGGGCGTCGTTAACCACCCGGGTCTTGTCGGCACCAAAAAAGATCAGGTCGCCATTTTGTGCCCCGGTGCGCTCCATCACCGTCTTGAGCGCGGCTTCGGAGAGGTTCTTGACGATGGGTGACTGCAGACCGGTCTCGTTGAGCTGGGTGACATCGTTGACCTTGATGTAGGCCAGACCCTTGGCCCCATAAATCTTGACGAACTCGGTGCAGGCGTCGATCTCACCGCGCGTCAGCGCTGCGCCACCGGGAATCCGCATGGCCGCCACCCGACCCTTGGCATCGTTGGCCGGGCCGGAGAAGACCTTGAAGGCCACCTCCTTCATCGCATCGGTGACTTCGGTGATCTCCAGCGTCACGCGCATGTCAGGCTTGTCCGAACCATACCGGCCCATCGCCTCGGCATAGGGCATGCGCGGAAACGGGTTCGGCAGGTCAATGTCCATCGCCTGCTTGAAGGTGCTGCGAATCATGCCCTCGACCAGATCCATCACATCGGCTTCTTCAACGAAGGACATCTCCAGGTCCACCTGGGTGAACTCGGGCTGGCGGTCGGCACGCAGGTCTTCGTCACGGAAACACTTGGTGATCTGGAAATAGCGTTCGAAGCCAGAGACCATCAGCAGTTGCTTGAACAACTGCGGCGACTGCGGCAGGGCGTAGAACGAGCCATCATGCACCCGCGACGGCACCAGATAATCACGCGCACCCTCCGGCGTCGAGCGCGTCAGCATCGGCGTTTCGATCTCCATGAAGCTATGGTTGTCGAGGTAATCGCGCATCAGCTTGGCCACGCGGTAGCGCAGTCGCAGGTTCTTCTGCATCGGCTCGCGGCGCAGGTCGAGATAGCGATATTGCAGGCGAATGTTCTCGCTGAGGTTGTCTTCGTCCATCTGGAAGGGCGGCGTGGCGCTGGCGTTGAGCACCTCGATTTCGCGCGTCAGCACCTCGATCAGGCCAGTGCCGATGTTCACATTCTCGGTGCCCGCTGGCCGCGCCCGTACCAGCCCGCGAATGCGCAACACAAATTCGTTACGCACCCCTTCGGCGGTCTTGAAGGCATCGGCGGTGTCGGGATCGACCACCACCTGCACCAGACCGTCGCGGTCACGCAGATCAATGAAGATCACCCCGCCGTGGTCACGACGCCGATGCGCCCACCCGCACAACACAATTTCTTGACCAATATGCTCGGCGCGCACCGCACCGCAGTAATGAGAACGCATGAAACTTCCTTAATTCGACGCCGGTTTGGGCGGGGCGACAACGCCCATGGAGATGATGTATTTGAGTGCTGCATCGACCGTGACATCGACTTCCAGAGTCGCATCACGGCGCACATAAAAATAAAAGCCATTCACGGGGCTGGGCGTCGTTGGAATGAACACCCCGATATAGTCATCGCCCAACTGGGGCGCCAACTCACCCGGCACATTGGTCTGGAAGGCCAACGACCACGCCTCGGGGTGCGGATAACGCACCAGCAACACCTTTTTGAAGGCGTTGCCCTCGGACGACAACAGGGTGTCGGATACCTGCTTGACGCTGCCGTAGATGGAATTGACCACCGGAATGCGCTTGAGGATGACATGCCATAAATCGAGCAGCTTCTGCCCGATCAGGTTGGCCGAGATCAAACCGGTCAGCAGGATGATGGCCAAGGTCAGGACCACCCCGCCGCCCCGCACCGGCACACCCAACCAGGCCTCTGGCCGCCAGTGTTCGGGCAACAGCAGCAGGCTGGTATCCATGGCGCCAATCAAGGCGTTGAGCACCCACAGGGTGATGCCCAGCGGCACCCAGATCAACAGTCCGGTAATGAAATAACGCTTCATGTTCAACCGGCCGAGCAACCGCCGCAGCCGCTGGCGCCGCAGGCCGGGGCCCCGGACTTGGCTGGCTGACCATTCTTGAAGTCGGTGGCATACCAACCATTCCCCTTCAGGGCAAAGCCGGCGGCCGTCACCTGCTTGGAATAGCTAGACTGCCCGCATTGCGGGCAAACCGTCAGCGGCGCATCGCTGACCTTTTGCATCTCATCCTGGGCATGACCGCAGGCACTACATTGGTAGGCGTAGATAGGCATGATTTTCAAAGAAAAAGAGTTTGGCGCGAATTATACCCGGGCAGCCATCGCTTGCGGCGACCGCAACCCAGGATTACCAGACATCGCAACGGGCGACCAGGCCGCGCTATCCCATCCAGTGCCGAATCTCCTGCAAGCCTCGCGTCAGAGAGGGCGGCTGTCCGTCCCCATGACATTGAACCAGAGCCACCACCCGGGGCGGCTTTCCGTGTTGTCGCAACTCAAGCAACGAGAGCCGGTCAGCATCCGAGGCTGTGGCCGAGCCAGCAATCGTGCCCAGGGCATCCATCGACACAACCTGCGTATGCAGGGAAAGGTAGGCCTCGGGAGCACACAGTACCGCATTGAAATCCTCGATCTGCCCGCACAGATCCGCCGCACACGGCGTGTCGGCCGGTTTTATAGCCCCCTTGGTGATAGCCCCCTTGGTTATAGCCCCTTTGACCGAAGCGGCGAGTTGATTCGCCACCCGCCGCTGGGCCATGCGTTCGGCCACCGCATCGAACAGGCCGTCCATCAAGCGGATGACCAGCGCCGCACGCACCGCCGACTCCGATTCCCCGGGGCAGAGCAGGGCATAGTGGTCAAAATTCCAGATCTGGCGCGGCAGATCCCGCACCAGGAAACCCTCCACCTCGCCCGGCCCAAAGTCATTGCGCACCGTATGCTCTGCCGTCAACAACGCGCACATGGCATGACAATGGCCGCCGTGCGCCTCGGCGTAATCCCGGGCCTCGGGGCTCCGGCACAAGGCCGACGCAATCTCGTCCGGAGCGGCAAACAAGGCCCGAACCAGCGGTTGGTGGAGAAAGGCCTCGCGATTGATCTGTAGCAGCCCCGGGATCGCCGCCACCAAGGTCTCCACATAGGCCAGCGCCTGGCTGACGGCGGGCACATAGGGGTCGGGATAACGGCAGGCATGGACAAGGCGCGGGTCCACTCGATCCACCCCACGGCGCAGAACAGCGAGCGTCCGCTCGGGCACCCGCCGCTGTGGGGGTTTAAGCCGATCCCAGAAAGGGCTCACAGGTCCCTCGCCTCATCCCCTGCGACCGTCCATAAGACGCTCGATCAGAACGGGATGTCGTCTTCCGGCACCCCGAAGTCCGGCGCACTTGAGGCTGCGGCCCGGGCCCGGGGCGCCTCAGCGCCGGCATCGTCATAGGCTGCACTACTGCCTCCGCTCCGACCGCCCAGCATCTGCATACGGTCGCCGCGAATCTCGGTGGTGTAACGGTCAGCCCCCGTCTTGTCCTGCCACTTTCGCGTGCGCAGGGAGCCCTCAACATACACGGAACTCCCCTTTTTCAGGTACTGCGCGCAGATCTCGGCGGTCTTGCCGAAAAAGGCCACGCTGTGCCACTCCGTCACTTCCTGCGTCGCCCCGCTCTTGTCCTTGAACTTGTCGGTTGTGGCCAGACGCAAGTTGGCGACCGCATCACCGCTTGGCAGATAACGCACCTCGGGGTCTGCGCCGAGATTACCGATCAAAATCACTTTATTGACTGAAGCCATGTCTATCCCCAAGAAATAGGTGCGGATCAATGCCGCCGAACCTGCATTGTACCCAATCCATCCGGTAGTGCCCGGCTCTCGGACACTAAGCCTCGGCCGCCATGGAGATCTCGTGCGCCAGAGCATGACGCACACCCTCTTCATCCCAGCCCAGCTGACTGACCTTGAGCAGCACCGCGCCCTCTTCTGCCAGCACGGTCACCGTCTCGACTCCGGCAAATACCGTCAGCTGGGTGGCCAGATGTTGGGCGCGGGAAGATGTCATTGGCCCGACATGGAACATCTGCGTTTTCACCCGGGGCGGCGGCGTCATGGTCATCGCCAATCCCAACCAGAGGCTCATCAGGACACCGCAAAAAATGAAGGTCGCCGAGAAGCCGTAGTGTTGGGCCAGCCAGCCACCCACCATACCGCCCAGAAACAACCCGAAGGCCTGCGCGGTGTTGTAGATCCCCATCGCCGTGCCCTTGGCCTCGGGCGGGGCAATTTTCGAAACCAGAGACGGAAGGCTGGCCTCCAGCGTGTTGAAGGCAATGAAGTAAAGCAGCAGGGCCAGGACAATCAACCAGAAATAATCCAGACTCAAGGCCATCAGGACCTGCGCCGCCAGCATAAGGGCCACCGACCCGACAAATACCGGCTTCATGCGGCCCTGCTTTTCCGCCACGATAATGGCCGGCACCATGAGCACAAAGGAGACCAGCACGACGGGCAGATAAACCTGCCAATGGTCTGCCGTCAACAGCGTCTTCTGCAACGCAAAGGGCACCACCACAAACATGGCCATCTGCGCGGCATGCAAGGCGAAGATACCGAAGTTCAGGCGCAGGAGCTCCGGCTGCTGAAGACAATCTCGAAAACGGGCGGGGTTAGCCTGGGCATCCGAGTGGAACACCATGACACCAGGATCCGGCGTCACAAAACGGACCACGCCGATCGCGGCAAAGGCCAGAATACCGGTCAACAGGAACATGCCCGGTATGCCGATCCA
This sequence comes from Betaproteobacteria bacterium, assembly GCA_016873905.1. GTDB lineage: Bacteria > Pseudomonadota > Gammaproteobacteria > Burkholderiales > Thiobacillaceae > QYQG01. The sequence continues at coordinate 9,854 of VGVU01000033.1, forward strand.
GGCATACAGCGCGGGGCCCGCCGCCATCGAACCGGCAAAGGCGAGACCAATGGTCATGCCAATCATGGCCATCGCCTGAGTGCGTTTTTCCTCGCGCGTCAGATCGGCCAGCAGGGCCGTCACCGCCGCCGATATCGCGCCCGCACCCTGCAAGGCGCGACCGGCAATAATGCCGTAAATGCTGTCGGCGCTGGCCGCCAACAGGCTGCCCAGGGCAAAGATCAACAGCCCCAGGATAATGACCGGCTTGCGACCAAAACGATCGGAAGCCATCCCGAACGGGATCATCAAGAGTGCCTGCGTCAGGCCATAAATCCCCAGCGCGAGACCGATCAGGGTATGGTCATCGGTTAATTCCTGCGCATAAATAGCGAACACGGGCAGGATCAGGAACATGCCCAGCATGCGCAGGCCAAAGATGCCCGCCAGCGAAATGGCGGCACGGCGCTCGGAAGGAAGCATCGGGGAGGAGGCAGGGGCGTTGGATGTCGTCACAGTCAAATCAAGGTGTCATAACAAGGCAAAGAACGCGTATATTAGTCGGTTTACAATAAATTCGATCCATCCATGATCCGCATCCGCGGTGCTCGCACCCACAATCTGAAAAACATCAGCCTGGATCTGCCGCAGCACCAACTGATCGTCATCACGGGCCTGTCCGGCTCTGGCAAGTCGTCGCTGGCCTTTGACACCCTGTATGCCGAGGGCCAGCGTCGCTATGTGGAGTCCTTGTCGGCCTATGCGCGGCAGTTCCTGCAATTGATGGAGAAACCGGATGTCGATCTGATCGAGGGCCTCTCGCCAGCGATCTCGATTGAACAAAAGGCCACCAGCCACAATCCGCGCTCCACCGTGGGGACGGTGACGGAGATCCACGATTACCTGCGCCTGTTGTTCGCCCGTGCGGGCACACCCCGCTGCCCCGATCATGGCATCGCCCTGTCGGCACAGACCGTTTCGCAGATGGTCGATCAAGTGCTGGCCCTGCCGGAGGAGACGCGGCTGATGATCTTGTCGCCCCTGATCGTGGGGCGCAAAGGGGAACAGGCCAACCTCATTGATGAGCTGCGCGCGCAAGGCTTCGTTCGGGTGCGCGTGGACGGCGAGGTGTTCGAGATCGACGCCGTCCCCAAACTGGACAAGAACAAGAAGCACACCCTGGAAGTCGTTATTGACCGGATCAAGACTCGCCCCGGCATCCAGCAACGCCTCGCTGAGTCGTTTGAGACGGCCCTGCGTCATTCCGACGGGCGCGCCCTGGCCGTGGAGATGGACTCCGGAAAAGAACACCTGTTTTCGGCCCGTTTCGCCTGTCCGGTGTGTGACTACGCCTTACCTGAACTGGAACCCCGCCTTTTTTCGTTTAACAACCCGATGGGGGCCTGTCCGCGTTGCGATGGACTCGGCCTTATCCAGTTCTTTGATCCCGAGCGTGTGGTCGCCTTCCCGCACCTGTCCCTCGCCTCCGGCGCCATCAAGGGCTGGGATCGGCGCAACGCCTTCTTCTACCGCATGATCGAGGCCCTGGCCTTACACTACGGCTTCGACATCGAAACCGTCTGGGAAGACCTGCCTGAGCGCGTACGCGAGATTGTCCTGTTTGGCAGCGGTAACGAGGCCATCAGCTTCCATTACCTGGGCGAGAGTGGCCGCGCCCAACCGCGCAAGCATGCCTTTGATGGCGTCATCCCCACCCTGGAGCGGCGTTACAAGGAAAGTGAATCGCAAATGGTGCGCGAGGATCTGGCCAAATACATCGCCACCCGAACCTGCCCGGAATGCGAAGGCAGCCGTCTGCGTCGCGAGGCCCGCCATGTCACGCTGGGCGGCGCCCACCTGCATGAACTGGCCCACCTCCCCATCCGAAACTGCCTGGCGTTTTTTGAGGCCCTCAAGCTGGACGGCTATCGCGCCCAGGTCGCCGACAAGATCGTGCGCGAGATCTGCGCCCGTCTGGGTTTTCTCAACAATGTCGGTCTGGATTACTTGTCGCTGGACCGTTCCGCCGACACCCTGTCGGGCGGCGAGGCCCAGCGCATTCGCCTCGCCTCGCAGATCGGCTCCGGCCTGACCGGGGTCCTCTATGTGCTGGACGAGCCCTCCATCGGTCTGCACCAGCGCGATAACGAGCGCCTTCTGGGCACCCTGCGCCACCTGCGCGACCTCGGCAATAGCGTGATTGTCGTCGAGCATGACGAAGATGCCATCCGCGCCGCCGACCATATCGTTGACATGGGGCCGGGGGCCGGGGAGCATGGTGGCGAGATCCTCGCGGAAGGAAAACTCGAGGACATCCTTGATAGTAATCGCTCACTTACGGCCGACTATCTATCGGGAAGAAAGGCCATCGCCCTGCCCAAACAACGGCGTCCCGTCCGCGAGGACCGGCGCCTGCGCCTGACCGGTGCCCGCGGAAACAATCTGAAATC